>JBDKLA010000130.1:0-4409 GCA_039795835.1 Actinomycetota bacterium
ATTCACCAGTGGGAGCTTCTAATTGAATGAAACTTTAGAGCTTCTCACCTATTTACTGGTGCGAGATAACAGTAGCACCTTTGAAGTCAACTGCCAAGACTAAGGCGCGCCACTGTGGAAACTTTTCGGCAGCCAACTTGGCGGCCTCCATGCGTTCGGCGGGGTCAGAAGCTAAAACTAGGACGGATGGGCCGGCACCGGAAACCACGGCGGCGTGATTATTGGCACGCATTAGCTCGATAACTTCGCGAGCCTCCGGCATGGCCTCGGCACGGTAGTCCTGGTGAAGGCGATCCTCGGTGGCTGCCATCAAAAGCTCTGGGCTCTGGGTCAGTGCCGCAACGAGCAACGCCGAGCGTGAGACGTTGAACACGGCGTCCGCGTGGGGAACCGACTCTGGCTGAAGTGCGCGAGCGGTAGCCGTAGACATCTTGAAGTTTGGAACCAGCTCCAGCGGCGAGACACCGCGGTGCACGATCAGCTTCTTGTGGTGTGGACCGTTGTCGTCTTCCCAGGCGATGGTCAGACCACCGAACAGCGCCGGTGCCACGTTGTCTGGGTGGCCTTCAAGGTCGGTGGCAAGCTGGAGCAGTCGCTCTGAGGTGAACTCAACTACGCCCTCGAGTAGACCCTTGGCGGCAACGATTCCTGAAACCACGGCTGCACCGGAAGAACCCATGCCACGGCCGTGAGGAATTACGTTGTGAGCCTTGAGTTTGAGACCTGGCATCGGAACCCCGGCCTGCTCGAACACGTAGGCAATCGACTTGACCACTAGGTTCGACTCGTCGGCTGGGACCTCACCGGCACCTTCCCCGACAACTTCAACGACCGCGCCTGAGCCGGCAACTGCCTCAACCTCAAGTTCGTCGTAGAAAGAAAGAGCCATGCCGAGCGTGTCAAAGCCAGGTCCGAGGTTTGCCGAAGTGGCAGGAACCTTGACCGATACTTTGCGTCCGACGAGGTTGGTCATGGTTTAGGCGAGACCCAAACGTTCGGCAACTTCTTTGGCGCGGTTCGAGACGATGGTCGGCTTGATCTCGCGACCGCGTTCGTCCTTGAGAGCCCAGGATGCATCCTTGAGGCCGTTACCGGTAACGGTCACCACGATGGTCTTGCCCGAAAGGTCGTCTCCAGCACGAGAAGCCTGCAGCAGACCGGCAGCACCGGTAGCCGACGAAGGCTCAACGAAAACGCCAACTTCCTGGGATAGGAAACGGTGCATCCATAGGATGTCTGGATCCTTGACGGCGCCGAAGCGGCCGTTCGAAACTTCGCGGGCGTTCAGAGCTAGGTCGTAGGACGCAGGGTTACCGATGCGAATCGCGGTTGCGATGGTGTCTGGGTTCTTGACCGGAGTGCCGTAAACGAACGGAGCCGAACCATCGGCCTGGTAACCCCACATCTGAGGAATGTGCTTGATTCGGCCGGCCTCCAGATCTTCGCGGTAGCCCTTGAAGTAGGCCGAGTAGTTTCCAGCGTTACCCACTGGGAGCACGTGAATGTCCGGCGCACGGTCAAGGAATTCAACAACCTCAAAAGCACCGGTCTTCTGACCTTCGATACGGTCTGGGTTCACCGAGTTCACCAGGTGAACCGCGTAGTTTTCGGCGAGGTCGCGAGCTAGGTCGAGGCAGTCGTCGAAGTTTCCCTTGACCTGAAGAATCTGAGCCTTGTGGGCAACCGCCTGGGCGAGCTTACCCAGAGCAATCTTGCCCTTAGGAACCAAAACCACCGACTGAATTCCGGCAGCGGCTGCGTAGGCAGCTGCCGAGGCCGAGGTGTTTCCGGTGGACGCACAGATCACGGCCTTCGCACCGTGACCAACCGCTTTCGAAACCGCCAAGGTCATACCGCGGTCCTTGAAGGAACCGGTTGGGTTCATGCCCTCAACCTTTAGATAAACCTCTTCGGCACCAACCAGCTTGGCCAGCGCAGGTGCGGCAACGAGTGGGGTGCCACCCTCACCAAGGGTGATGATAGGGGTGGTCGAGTCTACGTCTAGACGATCGAAATACTCACGGATAACTCCGCGCCACTGGTGTGCCATTAGTTGCCTTCCACTCGGATTACTGAAGTGATGGAATCGACCGCAGATGAGGTCGAAAGTGCCTGAACTACAGCGGTCAGAGCAGAGTCTTTAGCATCGTGCGTGCCGATCAGAAGCTGGGCAGTTGGGTTCGAACGCTTGCTGGCGATCGACTGCTCAACGGTCTCAACCGAAACGTTGTGCTTAGCAAAGATGTTAGCAACCTCGGCCAAAACACCCGGCTGATCCTTTACCTCGAGGGCAATCTGGTAGCTGGTGGTGATGCGAGAGATTGGCAGGGTTGGCAGGTTGGCGTGAGCCGAATCCGCCAGACCAGGACCTCCGATGACGTGGCGCTTGGCAGCGGAAACCAGATCTCCGAGCACTGCCGAAGCGGTTTGTGCACCTCCGGCACCGGCACCGTAGAACATGAGTTCGCCGGCAGCTTCAGCCTCAACGAATACCGCGTTGAATGCCTTGCGAACCGAAGCCAGCGGGTGCTCGGTAGGAATCAGCGCTGGGTAGACTCGCGCCGAAACACCGGCCTCTCCTTGCTCGTCGGCTTCAATCTTTTCGCAAACGGCGAGCAGCTTGATTACGTAGCCGTTCTCCTTGGCGCTTTGCATCTGCTCTCGGGTGATTCCGGTGATTCCCTCGCGGTGAACCTTGTTTAGGTCAACCTCGGTGTGGAATGCGAGCGAAGCCAAAATGGCAACCTTCTGCGCAGCGTCGTAGCCTTCAACGTCGAGGCTTGGGTCGGCTTCCAGGTAGCCAAGATCGGTGGCTTCGGCCATGGCGGCTTCAAGCGAAAGGCCGTCGGCGTGCATGCGGTCGAGGATGTAGTTGGTGGAGCCGTTGACGATACCCATGATTCGAGTTACCTTGTCGCCGGCTAGAGATTCGCGTAGTGGGCGAATGATTGGAATCGCCGCAGCAACCGCAGCCTCGTAGTACAGCTGTGCACCAACCTGCTCGGCAACATCGAACAGCTCGGTCGAGTGGTTGGCAAGCAACGCCTTGTTTGCGGTGATTACGTCGGCACCGGCAAGCAGCGACTGACGGATCAGAGTGCGAGCGGGTTCGATGCCACCCATGACTTCGATGACGATGTCGGCGGTGAGAATTAGCGCTTCGGCGTCGGTGGTTAGAAGGTCGGCTGGGATCGACGCGTCGCGCTTACCGTTTAGGTCGCGAACCGCGATACCGATGAGTTCTAGTTCAGCGCCAACGCGGGCTGCCAACTCGGCCTTGTTCTCAAGAAGCAAGCGCGCGACCTGGCCACCGACGGTGCCGGCACCCAACAGCGCAATTCTTAGCGGGCGGTATTCAATCACTTTTAGTCCTTCTGGAGACACGCGTCGCGAGACAGAAGATCTGCCTCAGTTTCGCCACGCACAATCAATCGTGCCTTACCATCGGCAACTGCCACAACCGGAGGTCGCTGCAGATAGTTGTAGTTACTGGAAAGAGAGAAGCAGTAGGCACCGGTGGCAGCAACCGCAATGGTGTCGCCGATGGCGATGTCGCCCGGTAGGTAGTCGTGACGAACCACGATGTCGCCGCTCTCGCAGTGCTTACCAACCACGCGAACCAAAGCTGGCTTGGCGCTGGTTACTCGCGAGACCAAACGAGTTGAGTACTCGGCCTGGTAAAGCGCAGTTCTGGCGTTGTCTGACATACCGCCGTCGACCGAAACGTACTTGCGCACGTTGCCGTCGCCGAGGTTCACATCTTTAATGGTGCCCACGGTGTAAAGGGTTACACCGGCTCGACCAACGATCGCTCGTCCTGGTTCGAAAGCCAGGGCCGGAACCGCGATTCCTTCGTTTTGACAGGCGACCGCAATGGCCTCGGTGATTGCATGAGCCATGACGTCTACGCCGGGTGAGCGATCACCTTCGTTGTAGTCGATACCAAATCCGCCACCAACGTTCAGCTGTGGAACCGGACCGGCCTTAAGAAGCTCGGCGTGGAGGCGAATCAGGCGCTTGGCCGCTTCGGCAAAGCCGGCGGTTTCGAAAATCTGGGAGCCGATGTGCGAGTGCAGACCGAGAAACTCGAGGTGGCCCAGCTTGCGAATTTTTTCTACGAGTGCTGGCACGTCGTCTAAGGCGATGCCGAACTTCTGGTCTTCGCGAGCGGTTGCCAAGAACTCGTGGGTGTCTGCGTGCACACCGGTGTTCACTCGAATGCGTACCGGCTGAACCTTGCCCTGAGCACCAGCGGTGGCTGCGATTCGCTCAATCTCGATTTCACTGTCGATGACGATTGCGCCGACACCTGCGGAAACCGCGCGACCAATTTCGGCGGCCGACTTGTTGTTTCCGTGCAAACCGATTCGCTTTGGATTGATACCGGCCGCGAGCGCAATTGCCAACTC
>JBDKLA010000131.1:0-16708 GCA_039795835.1 Actinomycetota bacterium
GCACGGCGAAGTCCAGGCGCTTTCGCAACCTGATCGAATTCGTCCTGTGGGAAGTTTTCAGCCATAAGTAGTGTTAAGTCTAGACGAGTGCGCTCGGCACATTGGAGGAATGTAAGTGAACTATCAGGTTTCTAAAAGCGACGAAGAGTGGCGCGAAGAGCTAAGCCCGGTCGAGTATCACATCCTGCGCGAAGCCGGAACCGAACGCCCTGGCACCGGTGAACTTCTAAACGAAAACCGCGTTGGCACCTTCAGTTGCCGAGGTTGCGGTGCCGAGCTGTTCAAGAGTGAAACCAAGTTCGATGCTCACTGCGGTTGGCCAAGTTTTTACGCACCTAAAGAGGGCGACGCCGTTGAGCTTCTCGAAGACCGCAGCCACGGCATGATTCGCACCGAGGTTCGTTGCGCCAACTGTGGCGGCCACCTGGGTCACCTTTTCGATGACGCCCCGCAAACCCCAACCGGCGACCGCTACTGCATCAACTCGGTGAGCATCACGTTCACTGAGGCTCAATAGCCTCTCGAACGGTTACCAGCTTTAGCTTCCTAGACCGGAAGATCGCGAGAATCTGCGGAAACACGTTCACTGTGCAAAACCCGTTGGCGTGATCTATCACGATTCGCCCGTTGGCAATCCACTTTGAAGCCGACTTCAAAACCGTGGACGAAGCGACACCGCTTCCCGATGCAAACGAACCGTACCAGAGCACGGGCTTCGTAAAACCAATCGATGCTGCCGCCTGAATTACCCGATCGTTGATTTCGCCGTAGGGAGGTCGGTAGTAAGGCTTGGTGCTCATGCCGTATTTGGCGAGGCAGAAGTTTTCGCACTTCATTAACTCTGCCTTGATTCTGGCATCGGAAAGCGTGGTGAGTTTTCGATGGGTTGCGGTGTGGTTTGCCAACTGGATCTGGCCGCGGTCTTGCAGCGCCTTTAGTCGACTCGCGTACTTGGCCCAACCGGGAGCTCCAGAGAGCACGAAGAAGGTGATCTTCACCGAAGGGTTCTTTTCAAGCATCGAAACGTAGCGACCTAGCGCCGCTGCCGAGGCACCATCGTCCACGGTCCAGGCAACACGTCTGGTTGCCGATTTAGGTAGACCGGAGATACAGCCCCTAGGCCAAGCCATTGCAGCATCGGCTACCGATACAAAAGCGGCCACGGCAATCGCGAAAAGCGACTTGCGCGTGACCTCTTTGTTCAACATGAGCCGACTATGGGACTCGAACCCACAACCCCCGCTTTACAAGAGCGGTGCGCTACCAATTGCGCCAAGTCGGCAAGACGCTTAATTCTATCGAATAACGATTTGGAAAATCTTTTGAGCGAATTCGCGCAAATTACCCCGCAGGTATAGAGTTAAATGAGCAATCAAAGGGGACACGATGAAAAAGCTAGGACTCTCACTAGTAGCAATCGCCACACTGATCACCGGCATGATGACCGCGGCGCCGGCATCGGCAGCGGTGACTACCGATCCGAGCTGTACCGCAGTGTTCTCGGTTGACGGCGCGACCGTCACTGGAAGTAACTCTGGCGAGATCATCTGTCTAACCGCGAGCAACCTCACGGTCAACTTGAATGGCGGCAACGACACCGTCATCGACTACGGCTCGAACAACACCATCAACCTCGGCGACGGCAACGACACCTACGACGGCACTAACGGAAGCACCGGAACCGTGAACGGTGGCAATGGCGACGACACCATCACCGGAACCCCCGGCGAAGACACCCTTTCTGGAAACGACGGTGACGACACCATCATCGGCGGAGCTGCCAACGACATCATGTCGGGTGGAGCCGGTAACGACACCCTTTCGGGAAGCGCCGGCGGTGACCACATCACCGGAGAGGCCGGCGACGACACCATCAACGGTGGCGCCGACAGCGACTTCCTAGACGGTGGAACCGGTGACGACACCATGATCGGTGGCGGCGCAGACGACACCATGCGCGGTGGAGACGGCAATGACAACATGTCTGGAAACGCCGGCCGCGACAACATCTTCGGTGAAGTTGGAACCGACTCAATCGAAGGCCAGGAAGGCGACGACGTACTTTCCGGTGGCCCAGGAGTAGACCAGGTTGGCCGCCAGGAGCAGCTCGACTCGTTCGGACTCAACCGTTGCGACTACACCAACACCGAGGTCAAGCGCACCGAAACCTGTATCTACGACGACACCCCGCCAACCCTCGATGGCTTCAGTTGGAACAAGTCGTCTTACGAAGTTGGCTCGGCAGACGCCACAGCAATTCTTACCATTTCAACCTCAGACGACCAGGGTGTTGGTTACATCTGGGTTTACTGCACCGGCAACAACGCCGACGCCTGGCCAGTGAACATCTACATGAACGCCGTGAACGGTGTTTGGAGTATGTCTGGAACCGGCGAACCAACCAAGGTTTCTCAGGCCGTGAACTCTCGATCCCTCGAACTCAAGACTCAGGTGAAAATCGCCATGGGAACCAAGCCAGGTACTTACCAGTGCCAGCTTCAGGTTCGCGACCTGCTTGACCACTACGCCTACGAGGTCGGTGGAGACCTAGCCATTACTCGCTCGAATGGCAACTACGACGACGATGCGCCGGTCGTTAGCAACTTCGCCTGGGACCAGACCGCCTACGAGGTTGCCACCAGCGCGGCAACCGTTGAGGCCGACTTCACCATGACCGACGCCACCGGTGTTCGCAGCTACTACATCAACTGCTACGGCAACAACAACACCCCTAGCCCGATCTATGTTGCCGGCTACTGGGATAGCAACGCACGCCACTGGACCATCTCGGGTGCCAACAACCCAACCATGGCCACCGACGTGACCAGTAACACCAACGCGCCGATGCGCGCTCAGGCTTCGATCCGTCAGGGCTTCAAGCCGGGCAACTACCAGTGCTACCTGTCGGCCAGCGACGTTCAAGGTCACACCACGTACCTAAATCTTCCGGCCCTGGTGATCACTCGCGGCGCAGGCACCTTTGACGACGACGGACCTGCCGTAAGCAACTTCAGCTGGGACAAGTCGGTTTACGATGCCGGATCTCAGAAGGTTCCGGTCCGTTCAACCTTGACCATCACCGATGCCACGGCAACCAGCTTCTTCCAGGTTTACTGCCAGGGAAAGCCAAGCCAGCCAAACCCTGTTTCATACAACGTTTATGGAAACGGCTCTAACTGGTGGATCTACGGAACCGGTTCGCCTTACATCGTTTCGCAAACCGGCGACTCGAAGGAACTCACCATCACGGTTGAGTCGAACATCGAATTCGGAAGCTTCCCAGGAGTTCACAACTGCTACGTTTACGCTCGCGACTCCTACGAGCAGTACTCGAACACACCTGTTGCCGACATCAACATCGCTCGCACTCCCCCAGGAATGCCGAACGCTCCTACCTACGTAACCTTCACCACGGTTGCCGGCAAGCCAAACGAGGGAACCGTCTCGTGGACCGCACCGACTTTCATCGGTTCGCCAGCCCTCAAGGACTACCAGATCGATTACTCGACCGATGGCAGCACTTGGAAGACTCTTTACCGTAAGGAAGGTAAGAGCACCGAGACCTCCTACAAGATCACTGCGGGTCTCGTTGCCGGCACCGACTACTGGTTCAGAGTTCGCGGTGAAAACGGCGGCGGATTCATCGAGGGCAGCCTCGGTGCCGAGTGGTCGGTTCCGCTACACACTCGAACCCTAGATCCTGGTGTTCCAACTCCTCCAACCGCCATGACTGTCAAGAACATCACCAAGAGCGGTGCAGCCATCAGCTGGACGGCACCGACCTTCAACGGTGGTGCGCTGATTACCGACTTCTCGGTTGAGACCTCTCGCGATGAGGGTGCAACCTGGGTAGCGGTGCCTGGCAAGGCTGTTTCCACCTCGGTGAACATCACCTTGGGTGGCTTGGCTCCTGGCACTCACTACCTAGTTCGAACCGCAGCTATCAACCGTGCCGGCCACAGCGATTACGCCTACCTAACCGATGGTTTCACCACCCTCACCGGTCCGGCTTCGAAGCCAAAGTCACTGGCAGCTTCGCGAATTGAAAGCACCACCCTCACCTTGACCTGGGCCCTTCCAGATTCAAACGGTGGCCTTCCAATCGACGATTACCGAGTTGAGGTCTCGGGTAACAACGGCGCCGTATGGACGCCGATTGCCCACACCCCATCGAACTCGATCGGATTCAGCGTGACCTCATTGATGAAGGGTAAGACCTACAAGTTCCGCGTGGCCGCGGTAACCACCGCCGGCGTTGGCGCATACTCCGACGTAATGACCGCAACCACCACGGTTTCGGTTCCAGCGGCGCCAACCTCGCTAACCATTCGAAACACCACCGGCAACGGAACCACTCTGAACTGGAAGGCTCCGCTCGACAACGGTGGTTCGCCAATCTACGACTACCAGATTGAAGTTAGCCGAACCGGCCAAGACAACTGGACGCTGATTGATCACCCAGAGTCGCTGCTAAAGGCCTACAACCTAGCCGGCCTAACTCCTGGTGTCAGCTACGACGTTCGAGTTTCGGCAGTAAACGCAGCCGGCTACTCAGACTTCGCCACCGGAACCTTCACTACCGCGATCGTGGCTCCAAACGCACCTCAGAACCTTGAGGTGAGCAACGTTGGACCAAACGGAATCTCACTGGGTTGGGCACTTCCAACCTCAAACGGTGGATCGGCCATTACCGACTACAAGGTTGAGGTGTCGAGCAACTGCAACACCTTCACCGCGATTAACCACAACCCTTCGAACGCCCTTGGCTTCGATGTGACCAACCTCGCCGCCGGCACCAAGTACTGCCTACGCGTTTCTGCAAAGAACGCCCAGGGCTACTCGGTTCCATCGCAGGTGATCCAGGTTGTTACCTCGGGTAACGCACCAGCTGCTCCAACCGCACTTCGCGTAACCGCCAAGAGCCGCACCTCGATGGTTCTTGCCTGGGCCGCACCACAGGTCAGCCAGGGAAGCAAGGTTCGTAACTACAACGTTTCGTACTCGAGCGATCAGGGAGCCACCTGGACCGATGTTCGCAAGCCGGTCTCGGCAAGCACCTCGCTCACCGTTACCGGCCTGGGCTCGGCAACCACCTACTGGTTCCGAGTAACCGCAACCAACGACGTTGGCACCTCCGAGGCACAGCAAAACCCGCTAGTGGTCGTTACCAAGTAACGCCCCTAGCGGGTCTCGCGGGAAAAAGTTAGTTCGTTACCGGAGCTACGGTCTGTAGCCACTGTAGGAACATTGCTGCGTTGTTCAACTCACCCTGGTAAAGCTGGTTGTTCACAATCACGGCTGGGGTTCCGGTGAACGAAACCGAGGTGCCAGGCACCTTAGCGTTCGGGCCAGGGGCCTGAGCCTTCACCCAATCGCTCCAGGTTGCCTTCTGGATGCAGTCAAGGGTGTCGGCGTTGGTTACACCAATCTGCTTGGCTAGACTTGCGAGCCCTGCATTGTCTGGGCCTGCAGTGCTCTCCTGTGGTTGGTTGTTGTAAAGAGCGCTGTTGAAATCGAAGAAGTGCTCTGGGTCGGTGTCGGCAACACACATCAGTGCACTACCGGCACGGCTCGAGTACTCGTTTGCCGAGGCGCCGTCCAAGAATGAAATTGGGTGAATTTCCAGGTTGTACTTGCCGCTCTTCACGAGGTCGGCGATCTGAGGCATGTTTGGCTGTTCGAAGGCCTTACAGGCTGGGCACTGGAGATCCTGGTAGATGATGATGGTTGGCTTGGTGGTGTCGATGTCGCTGGCCTTCTTGGCAACAACGAGGTCCTTACCGATGGTCACTCCGCCGTTGGTGAACGCGGTGCTTGGGTTCTCTCCGTGAGCCTTCTGGGAAGGCTGCGAAATGGCCAGGCCAACGATTAAGGCAACAACGCCCAAACCGGCCAGGACCGAACCGAACAGAACGAATAGACGCTTGCGTCCCTCGTTCTTCTTCTGGGCTTCACGCATAGCTTTGGCTTTGGCGCGCGCTGCTTCACGCTGCTGGTCGCGCGTTAGTTTCTCATTGCTCATTAGATACCTCTTTGGTTCATCACAAAATGGTGACGCTTGGAAGTTTCCAGTCTAAAACAGGTACCCCTGAATGCCATAATGGTCATAACCTTTGGGCGCCCGCCCGAGGGCTCTTACACAACGGATCGTCCGGCACGTACCTGCCGGTTTAGGAGAAAATCATGGCAACTGTTTCGTTTAGAAAAGCCACCCGCCTGTACCCAGGCACCCCACGCCCAGCGGTCAACGAGCTTGACCTAGAAATCAAGGACGGCGAGTTCCTAGTACTCGTAGGTCCATCGGGTTGTGGAAAGTCGACCAGCCTTCGTATGCTGGCCGGTCTTGAGGAAGTAAACCAGGGAGCCATCTTCATTGGCGACCGCGACGTCACCGACGTTGAGCCAAAAGACCGCGACATCGCAATGGTGTTCCAGAACTACGCACTATACCCACACATGACCGTTGCCGAGAACATGGGCTTCGCTCTAAAGATCGCCGGTGTTTCTAAGGAAGAGCGTGCCGAGCGCGTTCTCGAGGCAGCCAAGCTTCTAGACCTAGAGCAGTACCTTGGCCGTAAGCCAAAGGCCCTTTCGGGTGGTCAGCGTCAGCGTGTGGCCATGGGTCGTGCAATCGTTCGTAAGCCTCAGGTGTTCCTCATGGACGAGCCGCTATCGAACCTTGACGCCAAGCTTCGCGTTCAGACCCGTACCCAGATCGCTTCGCTCCAGCGACGTCTTGGTGTAACCACCGTTTACGTTACCCACGACCAGGTTGAAGCTATGACCATGGGTGACCGCGTTGCAGTTATGAAGGACGGAATCCTTCAGCAGGTTGCAACCCCACGCGAGCTATACGAGCGCCCAGCAAACGTATTCGTTGCCGGCTTCATCGGCTCGCCTGCCATGAACCTTCTGCAGCTTCCAGTTACCGCAACCGGCGTTAAGTTCGGCGACGCAGAGATCAAGGTTGACAAGGCTACCCTTGGCAAGACCAAGGAAAAGACCATCACCGTGGGTCTACGCCCAGAGGACGTTGTGGTTGCCAAGGCTGGTCTGCCGCTAGTGGTCGACGTGGTTGAAGAACTAGGTGCCGACGCATACATCTACGGTTCGGTTGAGATCGGCGGAGCACGCGCAGACGTTACCGTTCGTGTTGAAGCAAACAGCTCGGTGAAGGCTGGGTCGACCATCCACATCGCACCAAGCGGTGAAGCACACCTGTTCGACGCAGAGTCGGGCGAGCGCCTCAACTAGTGAGTCAATCTCTAGACATCACAACTGCCGCGGTAGATCCAGCTCTTCTGGATTTACCGTGGCAGTTGCCTTTGGAGGATTGGCCGTCGGATCGAATTGCCGCACTACCCAAGGGCCTGTCGCGCCACACGGTTCGATTCGCCCACCTGAGCGATCACGTCATCGCTATCAAAGAAACCCTGCCGGAGCTGGCCAAACGTGAATACGAGATGCTCAAGAAGCTGATCAGCCTCGACGTTCCTTGCGTAGAACCGTTCGCGATCATCAACAACCGAACCGATGAAGACGGCAATCCACTTCCGGCAGTGCTGATCACCCGCCACCTAAAGTTTTCACTTCCCTACCGAGCCATGTGGTCGCAGGGTCTGCGCCCAGAAACCGCATCCCGTTTGGTTGATGCACTGGCAGTGCTACTGGTTCGCCTGCACATCGCCGGCTTCTTCTGGGGAGACGTTTCACTTTCGAATACCCTGTTCCGCCGAGACGCCGGAGCCTTCGCCGCCTACCTGGTCGACGCCGAAACCGGTCAACTATACGACGGCGGCCTCTCCAACGGCCAGCGCGAGAACGACCTCGAAATCGCCCGCGTAAACATTGCCGGTGAGCTACTAGACCTAATCGCCAGCGGAAACGCTGCCCCAGGCGTGGACGCCAACGAGATCTCCGACCGCATAATTTCCAAGTACCGCAACCTCTGGAAAGAGCTCACCGCTCCAGAAATCATTGGCGCGAGTGAGAAGTGGAAAATCAGCCGTCGAGTCGAGCGACTCAACGAGCTTGGCTTCGACATCGAAGAGATGGCAATCAAAGCCGATGGTGAAGGCGCAACCATCAAGATTCAGCCAAAGGTTGTTGATGCCGGTCACCACGGCCGCAGGTTGCTGAGACTAACCGGCCTAGACGTTGAGGAAAACCAAGCCAGACGCCTACTCAACGACCTAGACGAATACCGTCTCGCTCACCCTCGAGCCGGAGCCGACGAAGAGGTTTTGGCACACGAATGGCTAAGCCATTGCTTTGAACCGGTGATTACCGCAATCCCTAAAAACATGACCGGCAAACTCGAGCCTGCCGAAATTTACCACCAGGTTTTGGAACACCGCTGGTTTATGTCGCAGAACGAGGATCGCGAGGTAGACACCGCCGAGGCAGTGAACTCTTACATTCACAATGTTTTGGCACACCGTCGCGAGGAGGAAGCCCTAATTGCTCCAACCACCGGTTCGATTACGCTTCCAGATGCCATTCCATCGGGAACCATCAAGGTTGCCGACGAAGATGGCGAAGTCGACTGGCGCGACCTGGTCTAGTTCTTAGCGCGGAGCTTCGAAACTTCGTAAAGGGTAACGCTGGCAGCGATTCCGGCATTTAGCGATTCGGTAACAGAACTAATTGGAATGCTTACGATCGCGTCGCAGTTCTCGGTTACCAAACGACTAAGACCCTTGCCTTCGCTTCCGACCACGATCAGTAGCGGCTCGCGTCCGAGGGTGAAGTTCTGAAGGTTCATGTCGCCGTCGCCGTCTAGGCCAACCACGAAGACACCCTTCTTCTTGTATTCCTTGATGGTAGCGGTGAGGTTTGCGGCAAGCGCAACCGGCGTGCGAGCTGCAGCACCGGCCGAGGTTTTCCAGGCGCTTGCGGTAACACCGGTGGAACGGCGCTGAGGCAAGATAACTCCCTGCCCGCCGAACGCGGCCACCGAGCGAATGATGGCACCGAGGTTGCGCGGATCAGTGATGCCGTCGAGGGCGACCAGAAGTGGCTTCTGCCCGCGCGAAAGGATTTTGTCGAGCAAGTCAACCGGGTGCTGGTACTGGTAAGGCGGTACCGAAAGTGCGATGCCCTGATGCACGGCGTCGAATCCGGTTAGGCGATCAATCTCAGGCTTGGTCACTTCGTTGATTGGAATCTGGCGGGTGTTTGCCAGGGTTATGGCTTCCTTTACGCGCTCGTCCATCTCGATTCGGTTAGAGATATAGAGGGCGCTGGCAGGAACCTTGGCACGAAGAGCTTCGACCACCGAGTTACGACCCGAAAGCACCTCGCCGGAGTCGGCCGCCTTGGCAACCGACTTCGAGTTGGTGCGGCGAGCACCGGCGGTACCAGCAGTGCGAGCGGTTGGAGCTAGGAACTCACCCTTGCGAACCACAGACTTCTCAGGCTTATTGCCCTTGTAAGCCTTGTGACCCTTGCGGTCTTCGGCCTTCGGGGTCGGACCCTTACCCTCCAGACCCTTGCGACGCTGACCGCCCGAGCCTACGGTTGGACCCTTCTTGCCTTTAGCGGTTCCTGGGCGCTTTCCCTTGCTGGCCATTAGTTACTCCACATCCATACGGTCTTGCCGGCCTGATCTTCAATGGTGATACCCATGGCCGTTAGTTCAGCGCGAACCAGGTCGGCCTGCGCATAGTCTTTGTCTGCTCTCGCCTGGTTGCGCTTGGCAATCAGGTTCTCGATTAGTTCAATCGTTTCGGCAGTGGCAACCTTTTCGTTGCTAGTCAAATCTAGCCCGAGTACTTCACACATGCGAACTACCGAACTCAAAGCCTCGGCTGCCGCATCCTTGTCTTCGGCATCCAGAGCGCTGTTTCCAACTCGAACCGTGTCGTGGAGAACCGCGAGCGCGGCTGGTACGTTGAAGTCGGAATCCATGGCGTCCACGAATTCGACCGGGAAATCAATCGGAGACGGCGACGCAACCTCGGACGCACGACGCACGAAGTTGGCGATGCGACCGACCGCACTCACCGCTTCGGCAAGCGAAGTCTTGGAGTAGTCGAGGCTGGAACGGTACTGCGCCGATGCTAGCCAGTAGCGAACGGCGGCCGGATTCCCCTGTTCGAAAAGTTCCTCAACGCTCACACCGTTGCCGAGCGACTTACTCATCTTCTGGCCGGAAACGGTAACCAACCCGTTGTGCATCCAGTGCTTGGCGAATTCGAATCCGGCAGCACGCGACTGAGCAAGTTCGTTCTCGTGGTGTGGGAAGCGAAGATCTAGCCCACCGCCGTGAATGTCGAAGCTCTCCCCCAAGGCACTCAGGGTCATTGCCGAACATTCGATGTGCCAACCGGGGCGCCCTTTACCCCATGGAGAATCCCAGGCTGCGGTTTCTGGCTCGCCAGGCTTGGCGCTCTTCCAGAGTGCAAAATCGTGGGCTGCTCGGCGTCCGCCGCCGATAGCCTCACCCTCCATGTTTTCAAGTTTCTGGTTCGTGAGCTCGCCGTAGGCCGGGTGGCTGGCGGTGTCGAAGAATACGTTGGCGCTGCCGGTTTCAGCTTGGTAAGCGTGGCCGCGCTCGATCAGGCGCTCGATTACCTCAATCATTCCGTCGATGTGCTCGGTGGCGTGCGGGCGGAACTCCACACCTGCGCCGAGCGAGTCGTAAACCTCGTTGAAGCCGGCCTCAACCTCTACCGCTAGCTCACGCCAATCGCGACCCTGAGCGGTGGCGTTTACCAAGATTTTGTCGTCGATGTCCGTGACGTTTCGAACCAGCTTTACGTCGTAGCCGTGACCGATTCGAAGCCAGCGAGCCACGATGTCGAACGCAACAGCGCTTCGCAGGTGACCAACATGTGGCGCCGACTGTACGGTTGGGCCGCAAACGTAAATGCCAACCTTGCCAGGCTTCAGCGGCACAAAGTCAACCAGTGCCTGCTGTTTGCTATCGAAAAGCTTCACTTACTTATCCTTTCGCTGGATAAGTGCGCTCGCAACGACCGCCACACCCTCGGTGTTGCCGAGGAACCCGAGACCGTCGGTGGTGGTTGCGCTGATGGTTACCGGTGCATGCAAAATCCCGCTCAAAGCCTGCTCAACCTGCTCGCGCATCGGGGCGACCTTTGGGCGGTTTCCGATAATCTGCGCCGATACGTTGATGATTGCGAAGCCGGCGGCTGAGAGAAGGGCCAGGGTTTCGGTGAGGAAGACCTTGCCGTTGGCTCCTTCGAACTCCGGACGGTCGACGCCGAAGTTGGAACCAATGTCACCGAGTCCGGCGGCCGAGAGCAGGGCATCGACGATTGCATGACTCAGGGCGTCGCCGTCGCTGTGACCATCGAGACCGCGTTCACCTTCCCAAACTATTGTTCCGAGGTAAAGCGGCTTAGAGGTGTCCTCGGTAAAGCGGTGGGTATCGGTGCCGATTCCGGTGCGCTGCTCGCCACCGATCAGGTGACTTGCCAGAATCAGGTCGTCCTTGGTGGTCACCTTCATGGCCATGCGATCTCCGGCTACCGACAGCACGCGATGTCCGGCCGACTGCACCAGCGATGCGTCGTCGGTGTGGTCCTCGGTGGCTGAAGCATAGGCAGCCCTTAGAAGCTCTGCGGGAAATCCCTGAGGTGTTTGCGCGGTGCGCAGTTCACTACGGTCAACCGTTTCAAGCACCTCAGCACCGTTAGCTCGCTTCACCGTGTCGTGAACCGGAAGCACTGGAAGCACACCGAAACCGCTCTCGCGCACCTCGGTGGCAACTCGGTCGAACACTTCGGTCGGGGTGAGAGCGCGGGCAGCATCGTGAACCAGAATGACATCGGCGGTGTGCTCAACTTCACCCAGCGCTATGGCAATCGAGGCCTGGCGAGTTTCGCCACCCTCAACCACGGTGAGTTCAATGTGAGCCGGAACCAGGTGGTGGGCGATCGAAAGGAATTCGTCGATGTGTCCGGGAGTGGAGGTAACCACAAGCTGCGTGAGGTCGCGAGTGGCGACGGCACGAACGATTGCGTGTTCAAGGAGAGTTACACCGGCTACTCGAACCAGAGCCTTTGGCACGCCGGCACCGAGCCGTTCGCCCAGGCCTGCGGCCACCAAAATAACCGCAACGGACATAATTACCTTTAGGCGGAGGCTAGTACTTCATCAAGAAGTACGCCGGCCTTCTCTTCGTCGGTCTTCTTAGCGAGGGCAAGTTCCGAGATCAGAATCTGACGAGCCTTGGCGAGCATACGCTTTTCACCGGCCGAAAGACCTTTGTCTTGGTCGCGGCGCCAAAGGTCGCGAACCACTTCGGAAACA
The DNA here is from genome assembly GCA_039795835.1 of Actinomycetota bacterium. Classification (GTDB taxonomy): domain Bacteria; phylum Actinomycetota; class Actinomycetes; order Actinomycetales; family Microbacteriaceae; genus Rhodoluna. Next base: position 12,280 of record JBDKLA010000131.1, read on the forward strand.
CGAAGAACATCACCGGAGGCTAGCTTCTCGGCGTTGGCCTTGAAACGACGCGACCAGTTGGTTGGTTCTTCGATGAAGTCTGCGCGGAGCACGCCGAAGACCTGCTCAACACCCTTCTTGTCGATGACATCACGAACGCCAACTTCAACAACCGAGGTGGTTGGAACCCAAATCTCTAGATCGCCCTGTGCGATGTAGAGCTTGATGTATGGCTTGGTCTCGCCGCGGATGGTGCGGTCGGCTACTTCGACGATCTTTGCTGCTCCGTGGTGCGGATAAACAACGGTCTCGCCAACTACAAACTTCATGCGGGGAAATCCTCTCGAAAGGTCGATTTTACCACGCTTTAGGGCATAACGAAAGGGTTAGACTAGTAGCGCAAAAGCAAACCCTCGGAGGAAATTTTGGTAATTCGCAAGTTTGTTGCCGCTCTGGCTGTTTCAACCGCTCTGGTTCTCGGAACCGCTGGCTGCAGCCTAACCCACGACGTTGAGAGCCTGCAGGAGTACGCTCCAAGCGACGGCGCTCAGGCTACCTCGAACGGCGTTAAGGCACTGAACGTGATCTACCTAACCGAAACCCTGAAGTCGGGCTGGGCTGGCAACGTGGTTGGTGGCATCATCGGATCGTTCGTGAACACCACCGACAAGCCGGTTACCATCACCCTCAGCTACAACGAGAACGCTTCATCGGCTACCGACGTAATCGCTCCGCAGTCTGGCTCATGGACCAGCGAGGAAATCGCTCCTGGATCAAAATACGACCTTGGATACAACGAGAACGCAGCTCTTTCGGCAGTCCTTCTTGACGAACTGAAAAAGCCAGTACTACCTGGCGACCTAGTTACCGTTTGGATGTCGGTTGATGGTGGAACCCCGGTCGAACTTCGCGTGCCAGCTCTAGACGGAACTCTTGAGCAGTACACAGGAATCGTTCAGAATCTCGAGAACGCCAACGCCGGAACCGGCGAATAAGTTTTTTACGCTTCGAACTTGTAGCCAAGACCACGCACGGTAATTAGGTGCTCCGGTCTTGCTGGGTCCGATTCAATCTTTGATCTAAGACGCTTGACGTGAACGTCGAGCGTCTTAGTGTCTCCGAAGTAGTCGTGACCCCAAACGCGGTCGATGATCTGACCACGGGTTAGAACTCGGTTCACGTTTTCGAGCAATAGCTCGAGTAGCTCGAACTCCTTGAGCGGCATCGCCACCTTAACGTCATTCACAAAAACTAGGTGACGTTCTACGTCCATCTTGACTGGGCCACCAATCAGCAAACCATCGCTCGCTGGAACTTCAGGCACCGAAACTCGGCGACTCAAAACCTTGTTGATGCGAGCTAGAAGCTTGCTCGAAGATGCGAGCTTGGTCACGTAGTCGTCTGCGCCAATTTCCAGGCCAACTACCTCGTCGGTCTCGGAGTCTTTCGCGGTGAGCATGATGATTGGAACGTTCGAAGTTTGTCGGATGATTTTGCAGACTTCGTTTCCGCTTATTCCAGGAAGCATCAGGTCTAAAAGGATTAGGTCTGGGGCAGAATCCTGGAATCTCGCCAATGCTTCATTTCCATCGACCGCGAATACAACCTGGTGGCCTTCCCTCGGAAGTAGGCTTCCCAAGCTGATGCGATATGACTCTTCGTCTTCGACCACGAGAATTTTAGCCAAGATCAACCTTTCGTCTGGACTGCCTGTTTACTTTCTTAGCAATCGTAGGTAACCGCAAGGTGAACGTTGAGCCAACTCCTAGTTTGGAGAATAGTTTGACCTCGCCCATGTGCGAAATCGCCGCGTGTTTGACAATACTGAGGCCGAGCCCGGAACCGCCGGTCTCTCTGGAGCGAGACTGATCAACTCGGTAGAAACGCTCGAAGACTCGGCGCTGTTCAGACTTTGCGATACCAACACCGGTATCTTTCACGATGATGTTTGCAACACCATCGACCACTTCGATGGCGACACCAACGGTTGAACCTTTGTGCGAGTAGATGATGGCGTTTTCAACCAGGTTCTTCACGGCAACGGTAAGCATTTCGGCATCGCCGTAAACTTCGACCTTGCTCGAGTCAGAGTGAAACTCGACGTCCACCTCACTCTTTTCGGAACGCCAGCTGTTTCGATCAATCGCATCGCGCACCACGTCCACGAGGTTTACCAAATCGGTACTGGTCAGGGTAGAAGAACTTTGGATTTTTGAAAGTTGAATGATGTCCTTGACCAGAGCACTAAGGCGCTTGGCCTCTTTACGAATGTTTCGAACCAACTTGCCAAGAACTTCAGGATTTTCAAGATTGCTCTCCATGGCTTCGGCTAGCAATCCCACTGCTCCAATCGGAGTTTTTAGTTCATGCGAAATGTTGGCCATGAAGTCCTTGCGCATTTCGTCGAGGCGATGACTCTCGGTGCGGTCGTCCACGAGCATTAGAACGCTTCCGTCGCTGATGAGCTTGGCACGGGCACTAACGAAAAGCTTTCCACCCTTGAACTGAGTGGGAAGCTCATCTTCGAGTGAAACGACCCCCGTAGTAGAGCGAGCTTGATTCGCTAGATCGATAAGTTTTTCGTGAACCAAACGCCTTCCATCAACCAGGCCGGTGGCTAAGGCGCTTCCGGTAACTCGAGTGATCACGTTTGAGCCATTCAAAACAATCCCCGCCGGCGCCAAAACTTCGAGAATCTCGGCGGCGCTGTCGGTGATGGTAGGAGTTGGCTCCTGGGCCTCTGGTTTGCGCTGGCTTCGATAAATAGAAAAAACAGCTGCAGTACCCAAACCTAGGACGAAGCCTAGAATAAGTGTTAACCAGATGTCTTTCATAGGTAAAGACTAGGCGAGGGAGGCAAGATGCTTATTCATGTTTCCCAAACGGTTTACCCCGAGTTTTCACCAAGTTAACCTTGTAAAGGCAGTGTTATCGGTATGCGCGAAGTATTTCAGACCGAACTCAAAGAAGTTCAGGACCGTCTCGTAGAAATCGCTGCGGACGCCACCCGAATCATGGAGCAGGCTTCGGCCGCCTTCATCAAGTCAGATGTGACCCTGGCCGACCAGGCTTTGGCTAGCGCAGATGCTATTCACGAAAAGGCACTATCGCTTGATGAGTCGGTAATTCGCATCCTCGCTCGCCAGTCGCCGGTTGCTCGCGACCTTCGCATCCTAGTTTCGGCACTTCGCATCAGCGCATCGTTGGAGCGCATGGGTGCTCTAGCCGGTCACATCGCCCAGATCGCGCGCTTCCGTTACCCAGGCTCGGCAATTCCAGCCGCGCTACTTCCAACCTTTGAAGAGATGGGCAAGCTTGATATTGAACTTGGCAAAAAGGTTGTAACCCTGCTGAAGAACACCGACGTAGACCTAGCCAAGGAAATCCAGGCCGAAGACGAACGCGTGGACGAACTTCACCGCAAGGTTTTCGATGTTGTACTAGACGACGACTGGAAGGAAAACGCCATGTTCACCGTGGACGTAACTCTAGCCAGCCGTTACCACGAGCGCTTCGCCGACCACGTGGTCGACATCTCCGCCAAGGTTAGCTACCTAACCACCGGCGCGTGGAACGAATCCGAGTAACTTACTTCTTGTTTCCCTGAGCTGCTACGGCAGCGGCACCAGCGGCAGCAGCCTCTGGGTCTAGGTATTCTCCACCGGCAACCAGTGGCTTGAAGGTTGCATCCAACTTGTAAACCAGTGGAATACCGGTTGGGATGTTCAGTTCTGCGATCTCGTCATCAGAAAGACCATCTAGGTGCTTCACTAGCGCACGCAGGCTGTTACCGTGTGCGGTGATGAGCACGGTCTTGCCGCTCTTTAGGTCCTTGGTGATTTCCTGGTCCCAAAGTGGCATCATTCGAATCAAAACGTCCTTCAGGCACTCGGTCTTCGGGATGTTTGGACCGAGCTCGGCGTAGCGCTCGTCGTGGGCCTGAGAATACTTGTCGTTGTCGTCGATTGGCGGTGGTGGCACATCGAACGAACGACGCCAGGTCTGGAACTGCTCGGCACCGTACTCGGCTAGAGTCTGAGCCTTGTCCTTGCCTTGAAGAGCGCCGTAGTGACGCTCGTTTAGGCGCCAGTCACGCTTCACATCAATCCAGACACGCTCGGCAGCATTCAGTGCGATGTGAGCAGTGTTGATGGCGCGCTTTAGCTTGCTTGTGTAGAGGAGGTCTGGCTTTAGTCCAGACTCGGCTAGAAGCTCGCCGGCACGCTTGGCCTCGGCGCGACCCTGGTCGCTTAGATCAACATCAACCCAACCGGTGAACAAGTTTTCCTGGTTCCAAACCGAGTTTCCGTGGCGCAACAAAATGACTGTGTATTCGTGTGACATGCCCTCAAGTTTAGTCTTGATAGGTGGCTTCAACTAAGAGAATCGGCACGGTTACCCGTGGCACGACCAACCCGAACCGGTTGCGTCGCGTGGACCGCTTCATTGC
>JBDKLA010000132.1:0-7763 GCA_039795835.1 Actinomycetota bacterium
TCTCGTACCGTGCCATTCGTATCTAAGGCACTCGGCATTACCCTAGCCAAGGCGGCTTCGCTGGTGATGGTCGGTAAAACCATCGCCGAGTTAAAGGCTGAAGGTCACCTGCCGCAGGCAGACGGAACTCACATTCCTTCGGGTTCAGCCATCGCCGTGAAAGAAGCCGTACTTCCGTTCAAGCGTTTCGCTACCAAGGATGGGCGATTCGTTGACTCTCTGCTCGGTCCAGAAATGCGTTCAACCGGTGAAGTTATGGGTATGGATGTTGACTTCCCAACTGCCTTTGCCAAGAGCCAATCTGCGGCCGGAAGTGCACTGCCAGCGGGCGGAACTATCTTCATTTCGGTTGCTGACCGCGACAAGCCGCAGGTCTTGCTTCCAGTACGCAGGCTTCAACAACTCGGATACAAGATCCTTGCCACAGAGGGAACTGCCGCGATTCTAGAAAGGCACGGCATTCAGGTTGAAAGCGTTCGAAAAGAATCAACTCCTGGAAGTGAGCCTTCTATCGTTGACCTGATTACGGCTGGGGAAGTAGACGTTGTGGTTAACACACCATCGGGTTCTTCAGCTCGCAAGGACGGCTACGAGATTCGCGCTGCAACAACGGCTGCCGATAAAGCGATCTTCACTACGATTGCTCAGCTCAGCGCCGCGATTGGTTCTTTCGAAAAGGTCATCGACGGACCATTTGAAGTTCGCTCGCTTCAGCAGCACGCACTAGATCGCGCGGCCAAACTTGGCTAATTCATTCGGGGAGAGGTTGAGTTCGGCTTTCGATCGCCGAGGTCAACTTTGCGTTGGAATCGATCCTCACGCGGCGCTTTTGAGTTCGTGGGGTTTGAGTGATGACGCCAAGGGTCTCCGGGAGTTTTCGCTACGTGTCGTCGACGCGGCGTCCTCTACGGTTGCAATTGTGAAGCCTCAGGTTTCATTCTTCGAACGGTTTGGCGCCAAGGGGTACGCGGTGTTGGAAGAAGTTACTAATGCCGCCAAGGAGGCTGGGCTGCTGGTTATTGCTGACGCCAAGCGAGGCGACATTGGTACCACCATGGATGCCTATCTTGAGGCGTGGTTCGGCGATACATCGGGTCTTTACGCCGACGCTCTAACGACCTCTCCGTACCTCGGATTGGGTGCTACGTCGGATGTATTCGGGAAGTGGCAAGGTCGCGGTAAAGGAATCTATTCGCTGGTTGCGACCTCTAATCCTCAGGGTGAAACAGTTCAACTTGCAAAGCTCGGTGAACGGAGCCTAGCCTCTTCGCAGTGGCAAGCGCTGTCAGATTTGAATGGTCAAAGCTTCGGCCCATTCGGGGCTGTCCTAGGGGCCACGCTAGATCTAAATCGATTTGGAATTGACTCTTCGCTTACCAACGTTCCGGTGCTTGCTCCCGGTTTTGGCGCACAGGGAGCCCTCCTAGCGGACGCAAAGCTAATTTACGGAAGCCTTGCGTGTTCTGTAGCGTACTCGGTTTCGAGATCCGTGCTTCAAGCCGGGCCTGGTGGCATCAGTGACGCCATAATTCTCGCAAATCACGAGTTGCTTCGAGGCCTTGAAAAGTAGGCTTTAGGAATGGTTTCTAAACTCGCGGTCATTGCTGGCCCCACGGCCGTAGGTAAGGGCACTGTAGTTCGTTACCTTCTTCAGCAACACCCCGAGTTCACACTTTCGGTTTCCGCAACAACCCGCGCACCGAGGCCTGGGGAGGTAGACGGCGTTGATTACTTCTTCTGGAGCCAAGAACGCTTCGACGAGGCAATTGCCAATAACGAGCTACTCGAATATGCAACCGTTCACGGTCTAAACCGCTACGGAACGCCGAGAAAGCCTGTCGAAGACGCCCTTGCCGCTGGAAAGCATGTTGTCCTCGAGATAGACATTCAGGGGGCAAAACAGGTTAAGGTCGCCATGCCAGAGGCGCTTACGATTTTCATCATGCCGCCAAGCTGGGACGAGTTGGTCAGACGTCTAAGTTCGCGAGGCACCGAAGACGCCGAGGAGCAGCAACGACGACTTGAAACCGCGGTCGTTGAGTTGGCTGCCGCCAATAGCTTCGACGTAACTGTTGTAAACGATGAGGTGGCTAAATGTGCCGCCCAAGTCGTAGAATTGATGTCATGACTACCGAACCTCTACACGGCATTGTTTCGCCATCAATCGACAACCTACTAACCAAGGTTGACTCGAAGTACGAACTTGTGATGTTTGCTGCTAACCGCGCACGCCAGATCAACCAGTACTACTCAGAGCTTCAGGCCGGTAGCCTATTCAACAACGTTGGCCCACTGGTTTCCGCAACCGTGGACGAGAAGGCGCTTACCATTGCCCTTCGCGAAATCGACCAGGACAAACTGGTCAAGACTGCAATCGTCTAATAAATCATGCGCGTACTGGTTGGAATAACCGGTGGTGTTGCAGCTTATAAAGCTGCTGAAGTTATTCGCATTCTCACGGAATCCGGACATGAAGTTCGGGCCGTTCCAACGGCAAATGCACTCCGGTTCATTGGTTCAGCAACTCTGGAGGCCCTAACTCACAATTCCGTCCACAGCGAGCTCTACGACCAGGTAGAAGATGTTCGTCACATCGAACTGGCCAAGTGGGCAGAGCTTCTTATAGTGGCTCCGGCCACGGCAAGTTTCCTAGCTCGCACTGCTGCTGGAATCGCCGATGACCTCCTGGGAAACATCGTTCTAGCCACAAAGGCACCCATTGTTGTGGCCCCGGCGATGCACACCGAAATGTGGGAAAACCCTGCCACCGTTTCCAACGTTCAGGTTCTAACCAGTCGTGGTCTCCTGGTTATCAACCCTGCCGTCGGTCGTCTTACCGGCACTGATACCGGAGTGGGTCGCCTTCCCGATGCCAAATACATCGTTGAAAGCGCTTTGGCAAAAACTGTTGCTCAAGATCTTTTGGGTAAGAAGGTTCTAGTTGTTGCCGGTGGTACACGCGAATCAATCGACCCGGTTCGCTACATCGGGAACCGTTCTTCAGGTAAGCAAGGTATCGCACTGGTTGAGGAGGCGGTTAGTAGGGGAGCCGAAGTTACTTTGGTTGCGGCAAACTTCGACTATTACTCGCCAGAGGTTGAAACCATTCGAGTGGTCTCTACTGAGGGTCTTCTGGAAACGTTGAATAACCTGGAATATTCTTTTGATTTTGTGATCATGCCAGCCGCGGTGTCAGATTACCGAGTTGAGACACCTAGCACGGTGAAGTTGAAGAAAACCGAGGGATCCACCTCGCTTGAACTGCACCTAATTCAAAACCCCGATGTGATTGCCAGTCTTTCTTTGCGACAGAGAACACTTAATGCATCGGTGGTGGTTGTTGGTTTTGCTGCCGAAACTCTAGGCGGCCAGGAGCTCATCGACGTTGCAAGAACCAAGCTTGAGCGGAAGAAGCTTGATCTCATTGTTGCCAATGAGGTTTCGGACAGTCTTGGATTTGATGCCGAGAACAATTCGGTATTCCTAGTTTCGTCGTCCGAAGTGACTCCGGTCTCTGGGTCCAAGCGTTTTATTGCTAAGGCGATCTTCGACACCGTTAGCCGTTAGTGTCGCACCGGTCGAATATACTTAGACCAATGTCTGAACTGCGCTACTTCACCTCTGAATCCGTTACCGAAGGTCACCCCGATAAGGTTTGTGATCAAATTAGCGACACCATCCTCGACGCAATCCTCGCCGAGGACAAATCGGCGCGTGTAGCGGTTGAGACCATGGTCACCACTGGTCTAGTGCATGTTGCAGGTGAAATTACCACCGAGACTTACGTCGACATTCCGCGCCTAGTGCGCGATCGAATCAATGCGATCGGTTACACAAGTTCGGACATTGGCTTCGATGGTGCGAGCTGCGGAATCAGCGTTTCCATTGGAGAGCAAAGCCCTGATATTGCCCAGGGTGTCGATTCTGGTATCGAGGTTCGCGAGTTTGATTCGCACGAAGACCTTGATTCACAGGGTGCCGGAGATCAGGGAATCATGTTCGGTTACGCAACCAACGAGACTCCTACTCTTATGCCAGCTGCAATCTTCCTTGCGCACAAGTTGAGCCAAAAACTGGCCGAGGTTCGTAAAGATGGTGTTTTTGAATACCTTCGCCCTGATGGCAAGACACAGGTAACTCTAGGTTTCGATGGTTCTGTTCCAAAGACTATTGAGACAGTGGTTCTCTCAACGCAACACCACCCTTCGGTGACCACCGATCAGCTGCGTCACGATATGCAAAACTTCGTCATTGAGCCGATTCTTATTGAAAGCGGTCTAGATTTTGAGAATTTCACCGCGCTGATCAATCCAACCGGTCGATTCGAAATCGGTGGCCCAATGGGAGACGCCGGACTCACCGGTCGAAAGATCATTGTTGACACCTACGGAGGTGCAGCTAGGCACGGTGGTGGCGCATTCTCAGGCAAAGACCCGTCCAAGGTCGACCGTTCCTCCGCATACGCGATGCGCTGGGTTGCGAAGAATATAGTGGCCGCCGGATTCGCTGATCGAGCCGAAGTTCAAGTTGCCTACGCAATCGGAAAGGCAAACCCGGTCGGTCTTTACATTGAGACTTTCGGCACAGAGAAGTACCCTGTGAGTGCCATCACAAAGGCTGTTCAAAACGTCTTCGATCTTCGTCCGAAGGCAATTATCAACGAGCTTGAGCTTCTACGACCGATCTACACGAAAACGGCAGCGTACGGCCACTTCGGCCGTGAGTTGCCAGAATTCACCTGGGAGCGTACCGATCGGGTGTCTCAGTTGCAGAAGGCTCTTTCGATCTAAATGGGTTCAACCGAGGTTTTCGCTCGGGTTGTTTTCCCATCCCCGTTGCCAGCTCTAGATCGAGAATTCGACTACAAAGTTCCGGCTCAGCTCGTTGACGCGATTCGTTTGGGATGCAGGGTCAAAGTCCCATTTGCTGGGCAAACCAAAGAAGGTTTCGTTGTTTTGCTCTCACCTGAGCCAAGTTTCGCAGGGTCGATTAACTCGATAACCGACATAATTTCAGATGTTCCGGTGCTGGCGCCTCATGTTTATTCACTCCTGAAGTCGGTTGCCCAAAGACAATGTTGCAGCGTGGGGGAGTTACTTGAGAATGCTGTTCCTAAACGGTCAGTTCGCATTGAAAAATCGTTCACCGAAGTTCAACATTTGCCGATTAGTGAAGGACTTGGTCGCAAAACAGTTGAGTTGGTCAGGCCTGTTTTTGACGTTGAGTCTGGTTTTCCAGGGTTCGTTTCAAGGATTGCTAAGTTGGCGGCGGAAACATTTGAGCAGGGTCGGTCTGTGATCGTGTGTGTTCCGGATTTTAGAGATCTGGAACGCGTCGGTAAGGCCATACAGAATCTGATTGCTCCTGAGTCTTTGACAGTCGCGAATTCGGCCGACATCGGGTCCAAGAGGTATGACTCGTTTCTGCGCCAGCTGTCTGGACAACCCCAGGTGGTACTAGGCACTAGATCTGTAATTTATTCACCGGTCCCAAGCTCAGCGACTTTGATTATCTGGGACGATGGAGACCAGAGCCATCAGGACCAGCAGGCTCCCTATCTAACCACCAGAGAAATCGCGCTTATCAGACAGAGCCTTTTCAACTGTGACCTTCACTTTCTTTCCCATGCAAGGTCAACCGAAGTGCAAAGACTGGTTGAAATTGGTTACGTTGAAGAAGTTCCATCTGACAATTGGAGGCCCAAGGTAGCCATTGCAGAAGGGCGCGGTCTAGAGGGAACATCGTTCAAAGCCATCAAAGCCGGGCTCGAGAGGGGTCCGGTACTCTTTCAGGTAGCGGCACCAGGAAAGGCGCGGTCACTGTACTGTGACGGTTGTAACGAGCGATCCAAATGTGTTCAGTGCAACGGTCCACTCTGGCTGAACGCCTCCGGTCAAATCGTCTGTCGTTGGTGTGGCAAATTCAATCTGGATTTTCAATGTCACAGTTGCCGATCCCGCAAACTCTCTCAGGGAGCCGCCGGGGCCACCCGGTGGGTTGAGCAGTTAGGTAAATCTTTCCCTGGGGTTCCGGTTAGAGAGATCACAGCAGATTCACCAACAGAAGTAATCGGTGACAAGCCAGCGCTCATAGTTTCAACGCCGGGGATTGAACCGATTGCAAAGTCTGGTTACTCTGCGGTGGTCTTTATCGACTGTTCGAGTCAGTTGTCACGTGATTCCCTAAGGGCTCCAGAAGATGCCTTGCGTGACTGGCTAAACGCACTTGCGTTTATGCGCGCTGATGGTCAAGCTGTCGCGGTAGGGGTGTCCGAGGAAGTCTCTCGCGCTTTGACCTTAGGCGAGGTGACCGAAACTGTCTCGCAAATACTTCAAGAACGCGAGGAACTTGGTTTCCCACCAGCCAAGCGAATCCTCAGTGCCACAGGATCTCTTGAAACCGTGAATTCCTTGGGTCAACTACTAGGCAAAATTGCCGGCGTTACGGTTCTCGGCGTTGCAGAGGCGCAAACGACAACTAACGAGAAGGATTATAGGCTCCTCGCATCCCTCAACTACGCGGCGGGCACAGATGTTGCCAAAGAGGTTCGGGCATTTTTGCTTACATTGAGTTCCAAGTCTGTTCGAGTGAACGCCCGCAGCGGCAGAGCAGTAAGACCCCTGACCATCAAGTTCGATGACCCGAGAGTACTTTAGGGTTGTAAGGTGTCAATAGTTTTCGCAGGTACTCCAAGAAATGCGGCAGTTACCCTCAGGGAACTGCTCAATGCCGGCACTCCGATAACTCTCGTACTTACTAGACCAGACGCTCCTGTCGGTCGAAAGAGCGTTTTAACTCCATCCGAAGTAGCTGCTGTTGCCGACGAGTTTGGTATCCCGGTTCTAAAAACCAACAACCTTCGCGAACCCGAACTCAAATTGCTCGCTAATGGAACCTACGATTTTGCAATCGTCGTTGCGTTTGGCGTGATCCTGCGTTCAACGGCTCTAAGTACGCTACCTAAGGGTTGGTTTAACCTTCATTACAGTTTGCTTCCAAGATGGCGAGGCGCAGCACCGGTCCAGCATGCATTGATTGCGGGGGACAGTGACACGGGTGTATCACTGTTTCAAATTGACGAGGGATTGGATACCGGCGCTTTGATCGCGCAGGTACCCACAACGATTCAGCCGAATGAAAATGCTGGGCAACTGTTGGAGCGACTTACCCATCTCGGCATTTCGCTTCTCCTACAAGAGATCCCAGGTATTAGTTCAGGCCTTGCCAAGCTTGAACCTCAATCGGAGAGCGGTGTAACTCTTGCTCCCAAATTAGATAGACGTGATGGTTACCTTGATGTGCACACCGAGGCTGACTACGCCTACGCGAGATTCAGAGGAGTTACTCCAGAACCAGGTTGTTGGACCGAATTCAAAGACCAAACAATAAAGCTCCTTGACGTTCAACCTGCTAAGGATACGGTGCTGGCGGGTTTAGTAACTTTGATTGACGGTCGAATCGTCCTTGGCTTGGCAAAGGGGTCTCTAGAACTTCTTTCAGTTCAACCAGCAGGCAAAACTACGATGTCGGCTGCCGATTGGTTCAGAGGTCAACAGGCCTCCGAAGTCAGGTTAGGCAAACATGACGAACGCTCGTGAAGTTGCGTTCGACGCGCTGCTCTCGGTGGAGAGCCACGATACCTATCTGAATCTGGTACTCCCGAAACTCTTACAAAAGGCCAAGCTTTCCGCCGCTGATTCAGCTTTTGCTACTGAACTCACCTATGGAACCTCTCGTTGGCAGGGCTTCTACGACTGGGTAAT
>JBDKLA010000133.1:0-4484 GCA_039795835.1 Actinomycetota bacterium
GCAATTCCTGCGGCCGCGGTTCCAGCTCCGGCCGGCCACCTAGCCGTGCCAACCCACCCGGAAAGCCAGGTTCTGGCCAAGCCACCAATTCGCAAACTTGCCGCCGACCTCGGCGTTGACCTGAGCAAGGTCACCCCAACCGGCCTCAACGGCGACATCACTCGCGAAGACGTCCTCGGTTCCGCCCAGCAGGCCAGCGTCTTCCGCAACCTCACAACCCCGGCCGCCCCGAGCGAACGCGAAGAGCGCATTCCGGTTAAGGGCGTTCGCAAGGCGATCGCTAACGCGATGGTGAGCTCCGCGTTCACCGCCCCGCACGTGAGCATCTTCGTGGACGTCGATGCCACCCGCACCATGGAATACGTAAAGCGCCTCAAGGCCTCTACCGACTTCGCCGGCACCAAGGTGACCCCACTTTTGATCATGGCCAAGGCCATGATGTGGGCAGTGCGCCGCAACCCGATGGTGAACTCAACCTTCACCGAGGAAGAAATCATCGTTCACAACTTCGTGAACTTCGGTATCGCTGCAGCCACCCCACGAGGTCTGATCGTTCCAAACATCAAGGACGCCGACAAGATGTCGATGCTTGAGCTTGCTCAGGCCATCGAACAGCTCGCGGCCACCGCACGTGAGGGCAAGACCACCCCGGCCGACATGAAGGACGGAACTATCACCATCACCAACATCGGTGTATTCGGTGTTGACACCGGTACCCCGATCCTGAACCCTGGTGAAGTTGCCATCGTTGCCCTCGGCTCCATCCGCCCGAAGCCTTGGGTTGTAAACGGTGAGATTCAGGTTCGCCAGGTAACCACCATTGGCGCCACCTTCGACCACCGCGTCGTCGACGGCGACGTTGCCTCCCGCTTCGTCCAAGACGTAGCCTCAGTTATCGAAGAACCAGCTTTACTTCTCGATTAGAGTCGGACAAAATCGGTAGTAATTTCAGGGGGAATTATGAAAAAAACTTTATCCCTTCTATTTTCAGCTCTTCTAACTTGTGTGCTCGTTCCGAGCAACGCAATTATGGCGAACGGTAAGTTGCCTAGTTCAAAACTCTCCTTGGTGGTAGATGCAACTGGAGTGGATTTGCTAGACGGCACAACAGGTTCAACGAAAAAGACACATTTAACAGCTGATGAATCATGTGAAGATCGATCTCACAAATTCACTAATGGATCGACTGGGCACATCAAAGTTTTCCATCCGAAAAACAATTCTGAACGTGCTATAGGTCTTTTTTATGTAAATGGGGAATTGACAATTGCGGTTGCGGGCCTTCAAGCAACGCCCGTGGTTCAACTCGGCGAAACTATTTTGCCTACGTCCGCTTCGGAAAACAGTTGGACCATCGCCGTTACAGAATTGGAGGCCCAGAAGGAAGTTCATGTCTACGAAGCCAGGGATTTGAACCAGGATGAATTGAAAAAGGTTAAAAGTTCAAACATCAATAAGACGGACTTGCAGACTATTTCGATATTGACGACTTCTCTGGCGGCCACCGCTACATCCTTGCCGACTTACAGCAGACTTCGCTATCAAACCTTTATTCCGGATGACTTAGTTTTGCCAGTGGCACCAGCGGCTTGCCCCCTAGTTGTTCCAATCGCAGGCACAATTTGGTACTTCGAAGGAAACAATCGAAGTTATAGCCCTGGAACCTCAAACAACAAAACCCTGCTTGATATTAGATATAACTGGACCACACAAAGCACTGAATTTCCAATCAGAAATGTCGGGTTCTGGTGTCTATTTCCATCGGATGGTGTTGGCGCACGCGCCTGTGTCGACCCGGTCTCTAAAACAGGCAGTGTATTTTGAGCACATCACTTCGACTACAGAGACTTTATGTCATCATTCACCCAACGCTTTGGGTCGTATCTCTGAGCCTATGGATGGCATCCTTTGGGCATTTCGATCTTCTTTGGAAGAGGCTCTACTCACCAGTAATTGTTCTAACTATGTACTCTTGGATGGTCAGTTTCTCACCAGTGGTCAACTTCGCCGCAAACTTCCTTCTTAAGGGTTGGATTTTTGTCGATTCAGGCACGGGTGTGAAATGGGGAATTGCGTACCTACGGAGTTTTGCCCTCGCAATCGGTTCGTTTGTAGCTACCAACCTGCTCGAGTTCGCGATTGCTGGCCACTTTGTTCCATTTCTACCGGTCACTTTGGTTTCAAACGCACCGCTCTTGATTATCCCCGCGACAGTAGTTGCCGTCTCACCTTTAGGTGTCTTGATCCTGCAGCTTCGAAGTAAAAAGCGTATTGACAATCATTCTCAATAAGCAATAACTTTAGAGAGTGAACAAACTTCGCTCGCTCGCACTCGCCCTGACGGCACTACTCGCGCTGACCGGTTGCGCGCCAACCGAGGCGCCTAGGTGGCATGCCGGCGAGGGCAAAATCAAGATTGTGGCCAGCACCAATGTTTGGGGTTCGGTGGCAAACCTGGTTGCTGGCGACCTCGCGAGTGTTGACGCCATCATCTACAACGTAAATCAGGATCCACACTCTTACGAGCTGACTGCCCGCGATCAACTGCTCATTAACAACGCCGACATCGTGATCATGAACGGTGGCGGCTACGACGACTACATGCAGAAAGCGGTTGATGCAGACCCAACTCCAGCAATAACCGTGGACGCATTCATGGCATCCGGAGACGACGCCACCCGCAACGAACACATTTGGTACGACGTGGACCAGGTTGGTGATGTGGCTGCGGTCATCGGCGCAGCGATTGAGAGCATCGACGAATCCAAGTTCGATGAGGTCGAAGCGAGGGTTGCTGATTTTCGTGAAAAAATCGCTGCTCGCAAGGCGCAACTCGAAGCACTTCGTGCGAACCCTAAAAAGGTTTTCCTCACCGAGCCACTGGTTGCATACCTTGTTGAAGATGCTGGCTATCAGGATCTGACCCCGGCGGAATTCAGTAAGGCGGTTGAAGAAGAACGAGATGTTCCCCCGGCGGTTTTGAAAGAGGCCAGCGACCTCATCAAGAATGGAGGCGTGGACGCAATCTATGTGAACGCCAACACCCAGACTTCCCAGATAAATTCGCTCCTTTCCCTCAACACCTCAATTCCGAACTACGAGTTCGGTGAGCTTTTGGTGCAAGACCCAGACACACTCAAATACACCGGCGGATACTTCGAACTCCTCGATGGCGCAATCCGAATGCTGGCGGGCAAATGAATAAGCCAGTACTGAGCGTCAAAGACGCCAAGCTTCAAATCGATGGCCGAGTGCTCTGGGAGCACCTAGACCTCGAGGTGAAGCCAAACGAGTTCATCGCTATCTTGGGAGCCAATGGTTCTGGAAAGTCTTCGCTGCTGAAGGCAATCCTCGGGCAACTGCCGCTGAGCGCTGGAAGCATTGAGCTGAATTCCAAAAAAATTCGACGCGGCTCACGCCGCATAGGTTACGTGCCACAGGCACGACATCCTGAAAGCACCATGCCGATTCGCGGTAAAGACCTTCTCTGGCTTGGGCTCAACGGCCATCGCTACGGTTTCTGGATTCCGAGCAAAACCGCTCGAGCCCAGTACGACCACATCATCGAGGCGATTGACGGCCATGAACTGCAGCACCAGCCGATCGGCGAGATGTCTGGCGGTGAACTGCAGCGCTTCCGTGTTGGCCAAGCGGTAATCTCCGAGCCAGACCTAATCCTCGCCGACGAACCGCTCAGCGCTCTCGACTACAACCAGCAGGCCGCGGTTGCCGAACTGCTAAAGCGTGAAAGCAAGGAACACCACGCAGCGGTGCTCTTCGTGACCCACGATGTGAACCCGATTCTCGACATGGTCGACCGCGTGCTCTACCTCGCCGAAGGCAAGTTCCGCATCGGAACCCCCGACGAAGTACTCACATCGGAAACCCTCACCGAACTCTACGGAACCCCGATTGATGTGGTTCGAAACCAGGGACGCATTCTGGTGCTCGGAGCCCACGACAATCACGACCACCACCACGAGGAGGACTGGTCATGATTTTCGACTTCTCAAACTACGACCAGCTGATTCCCCTGGTAACCAACTCGCTCATCGTCGGCGCTCTACTGGCTGTCGTCGGCGGTCTCGTGGGTGTCTTTGTGATCAACCGCGACATGTCGTTTGCCGTCCACGGTATTTCTGAACTCAGCTTTGCCGGCGCCTCGATCACGCTACTCCTTGGCGGCAATGTGGTTTTCGGCTCAGTGGTTGGCTCGCTGGTTGCCGCAATCATCATCGGCATCCTCGGTGCTCGAGCCAAGGAACGAAACTCAATCACCGCGGTGCTCATGCCGTTCGGCCTCGGCCTCGGCATCCTCGCACTCTCGCTATACGAAGGTCGCGCTTCAAATAAGTTCGGTCTCCTAACCGGCCAGATTGTTGCCGTGGACGACCCGCAGCTGGTTTCGATTTCGATCATCGCGGCGGTCATCGTGGTCACCCTGCTAGTGGTTTGGCGCCCACTCACTTTCGCCTCAATCGACT
>JBDKLA010000134.1:0-7480 GCA_039795835.1 Actinomycetota bacterium
TGAGGAATGTAGAGAATGCGCTCGAAGGTCACTTCTTGCACTTCTCCGAGCAGTACTTCACGTTGTCCCAGTCTTTGGCCCACTTCTTGCGCCACTCGAACGGCAAACCGCACTTCGCGCAGGTTTTTGGCGCAAATCCGTTTTTAGTCTTGGCGATGCGGGGCATAGTCCCACTTTACATATGCCAATTCGTTATAAATCAAAAGGAATTATCTGGGGTTAAGGGCGCTTACTTGAGTTGTAAGCCCGTTTCATCGGAATCGCTAATTGAGAGGCGAGAGAGCTCTCAAGATTCAACGTCCTCCAAGACTTACAAATACATCGCAGTATTCATCAATTGGAAGGTAACACAAATGGATTTCTGGCAACACAATATTGTTTACAACATGCTCTCGCTTGGTATCGCGAGCATGCTCTTCACCAGCATTTTCTTATGGTTTGCTCGCGAGCGCGTGCTACCTAAGTACCGCATGGCCGTAATGGTTTCAGCAACCGTAACCTCGATCGCTGCCTACCACTACGTTCGTATGTTCGACTCATTCAAAGAGGCATACCCAGTACTTGCCAGTGGCGCCGACGCAGCCGCAGCGCAAATTTCCGGGTTCCAAACCTACAACGTTGGCTACCGCTACGTGGACTGGTTCCTAACAGTTCCACTGCTATTGGTTGAGCTAGTTGCAGTTATGGGCCTCGCTCGTGCAGTGCAGTCTTCGTTGCTAAAGCGTCTGGTTCCAGCCGCAGCCGCAATGATTCTGCTCGGTTACCCAGGCGACATGCACACCGGTCTATTCGGTCTAAGCAATGGCGCATGGGGAGCAATCTCAACCATCCCATTCCTTTACATCATGTATGTTCTCTTCGTTGAGATCAGCAAGAGCCTCGCAGCTCAGTCACCAAAGGTTCAGGGCCTACTAAAGGGTGCTCGCATCCTTCTAGTTGCCACCTGGGGTGTCTACCCAATCACCTTCATCCTTGCAATGAACAACACTGGAGCTCCGAGCTTCAGCGACGTAGTTGCCCGTGAAGTTGGTTACAGCATTGCTGACATCTTGGCTAAGTGTGCATTCGGACTACTCATCTTCACCGTGGCACGCATCAAGTCGGCTGAAGAAAGCAAGGAATTCGCAGCAACCGAATTCAAGGACTAGTTGGTCAAAGAAAATCCCCTCTGGAAAACCAGAGGGGATTTTCTTTATGCCTTATCGACCGAGGATGGTCGCCGCTAGTGAACCACGGATGAATGCGTTGACCGGGTCAACTCCGTTAGTCTTGAGAGCCGACTCCCAGCCGTTCTGCAACTTGGCGTTGCCAGCTTCGTCGTCGTCATTCTCGAGATCGCGAACGACACCAACCAGCATCTGGGACTCCTGGCTAACCGGGATGTATTCAACCCAGTGAACCGGCACCTCGTGCCAGCGACGGTCCATTCCAAGCATCGGAACGATGTCCACGCGGTCGATACCCTGGTAACCGTGAGCCACAACCTTGACGCTGGTCGAAGCGTCGTTACCGCCCAGAACCGAGGTCTTCAGAATGTTCTGAGTGATCGAGTCTGGGTGAGCGAACTGCTCGTGACCGAGGTAGTTCGCCATGGCTTCGTGCTCCCAGAACGAGCTGGCCTTGGCGCCTGCACTTACCTTTGGCTTCGCTACGGTTCGATTGTCGCGATACATAGGCACGGTTAGCAATGGTGCCATTCCGAAGTAGAGCGAACGGAAGTAGTCGTTGTGGAAGTCGTTGAAGAACTTGCGGGCCTGAGCCAGCTCCAACGACTGGAACATACGAGGATCTCCATCGAAACGAGTCTGAGCTAGGTGAACAGGTTCGACATAGTTGATCTGACCCTGCTTCACGAAACTGAAGTCGTCTCCGTACCCAGCTTCCTTATCGTTCATCAGGTTCACCATTTCCTGCTGAGCCAGCGGGGTGAATAGCAAACGGAATTCGATTTCGTTGTCGCGGTTGGTGGCGTTGAAGAGCGCTTCGAACTCGCGGTTCGACATCACGGTAAGGTTTCCGTTGCCGGTCTTTACGTCCTTGCGAGCCTTCTTCTCCACCTTCTTCACCGCGTGTTCCTTACGCCAGTGATCCATCACGCCGTCGCCGAGACCGGAGAGGTTTGATGGTGTTCTGGAGAACGTTAGGTTCGGAGCAGCCTCGTGACCATAGATCAGAGTGGTTCGGTTCACATACTCAGGGAACGGCTTGGTAACGCTTGCGGTCAGCACCTGCGAGCGCTGAACGGTTACCCAGTTTCCTTGAGCATTACGAACCTGCTCGGTCCAGAAAATGGTGATCGAACCGTAGTAGGTCTTTGAACCAATCCAGTGGTGGATATAACGGGAAATCGCGAACGGGTTTTCCTTCAGCGTTCCACTCTGGTTGATTAGCATCGATCGGCCATCGTTAAAGCTGTTCGACAACCCGTAGTTCGAGGCCAGGTCGGTTAGACGCTGGTTGGAGAAGTAAGGATCCAACTTGATGTCTGGGAACGTCTTCTGGAAAAGTTTGCGAGCGGTTTCCCAACGATAGAGAACATTCAGCGGTTCCATCTGAGCCCAAGCTTCAGCAGACTTCGCTTCCTTCTGCTTCTCAAGTTCGCCAAGCCTCTCATTGAGAGCCTTGACCGCCTTGTTGATCTTCAGGAAAACGAACAGCACTAGCGCAAGCGCAGGAGCGAATAGCGCGTAGTACCAATCCTTGAGCTGAATCGCGGCGACAACAGCACCACCGGCAGCAACCAAGCTCGCGATGCGGGCGAAACGCCACCAACCACGAGTTGAGCTGCCCTTGTGGATTCCTGCCTCGAGTTCACGAAGCTCAGAAACAGTTTGGATGTTGGCCGGTTCGTCAACACCCGACGCCTTTACGAGGTCCTCAAAATACTCCGAGACGTTGCGAGCGTGCTCATCCTTGAGAAATCCGACGTAGTCCTTTACCGGCTCGTCGAGTTCGATCATGCGAAGAAGTTGCCTCGTGCAGCAGCCTTAGTTTCGGCTGAAGCGGTGAACGGAATACGAGTGGTGTAACCGTTCTTGGCAGCAACGATCTGTTTGGTTGGCCAGGAGTAGATGTCCTGGTTCCACTGAGCAACGGTGTCGTTGTAGAGAGTACGAGCAGCGGTGATTTCCTTCTGCAGGTAAGTGTTCTGGCGCATTGCCTCAACAATGTTGTCCTGTGCCTTTAGGTTTGGGTATGCCTCGAAAGCTAGGTTGATACGACCGAACGAACCGTCTAGAGCAGCCGAAGCCTCATTACGAGCGGTGTCAGACTGTGGGTTCACACCACCGCGGTATGCGGCAACGGTCTTCATTACGTCTTTGTCTAGGTCAATCGACTTAGCCAGGATCGAAGCTAGGTTCTCAAGAATCACAACACGCTGTTCTAGGTAGTTGTCGATCTGGGAAGCATCGGCCTGAATACGCTGCTGCAACTTACGAAGGTAAGCAAGCGCGTTGGTCTTCATGATTGCAAAGATAATTCCAGGCAGTAGGCCCACAACCGCAGCAATAGCGGTGTACGTGACGTTGCCGGTTGCTAGGTAAGTGATTCCTGCAAACAGTGGAATCGGAAGAATCCAGATCGCAATGTCGAAGAACTTAGTGCCAGCACTAATCTCTACCTTGAGCTGCTTGTCTAGGACGTTTACGTCGCGACCTTCAGCGTTTACCGGACCCGTAGTTTCGTCGAGTTCGTTTCCCATTTGTTCCCCCTAAGAGAGCGTTACTTGCACAGACTCCCTGCGCAGTTGGCTTAAGACTACCGCCCCGCGACGACAGTTTTGATAGAGATTCGGTAACTACCTAGTTACGCCAGGCCGGCAACTTCCACCCGAGCCGCATTGCGATGATGCGGGTGATGATGATGGTTAGTGCGCCGATGAGGGTGG
This sequence comes from Actinomycetota bacterium, assembly GCA_039795835.1. Classification (GTDB taxonomy): domain Bacteria; phylum Actinomycetota; class Actinomycetes; order Actinomycetales; family Microbacteriaceae; genus Rhodoluna. The sequence continues at coordinate 3,890 of JBDKLA010000134.1, forward strand.
CGATGGTTGGGTCGACTTTGAAGTATTCGAGGGTCCATATGAATAGGCCTCCAACGAAGGCGAGGCTGGCGTAGAGCTGGTGGTCGTTTACCAGTCCTGGGATTTCTGCTACCAAGACGTCGCGGATGAGACCACCGAAGGCGGCGGTGATTACGCCCATGATGGCGGCGATTAGTGCCGAGTGGTGAAGGTCGAGGGCGATCTGGGTGCCGGAGGCTGCAAATACGCCGAGACCGATGGCGTCTGGCCAGTCGACTGCTTTAGCTGAAAGTTCAACGTTCTTCGCTTTGACTAGGAACTGGGTTCCGATGGCGAGGGCTGCTAGAACCCAGATCCAGATTTCGTTGGTCATCCAGAAGAATGGGTGGCGGTTGAGTAGAAGGTCGCGCAAGGTTCCGCCGCCGAATGCGGTGACCAGAACTAGCAGCACCACGCCGACCATGTCGAGTCGTTTGCGGGCGGCGGCGATTAGGCCAGAAGCACCAAAGGCAACCGTTCCAATGATTTCTAGAATCTGGAGGGTTTGGCTGGCGAAATCGTTTTGCACTTTATCGGCTTGCCGAGTCGACGACGTTTTTGACAAGCATGGCTCGGGTCATAGGTCCTACGCCGCCAGGGTTTGGTGAAAGGTAGCCGGCGGTATTGATTACGTCTGGGTGAACGTCGCCGAGGAGAACGCTCGATCCGTCTTCGTTGATGTGACGGGTGATGCCAACGTCGAGGACGGCTGCGCCTTCTTTGATCCATTCCGGCTGAACGAAGTGAGCAACGCCAACCGCGGCCACCACGATGTCGGCGCGCTTGATGATGTGGTGAGGATCCTTGGTTGCCGAGTGAACGAGGGTCACGGTTGAGTCGATTCCCTTGCGGGTCATGAGCAGACCGAGTGGTCGGCCCACGGTGATGCCGCGACCGATGATGGCTACTTCGGCACCCTTGGTTGGGATTTCGTAGCGGTTCAGAAGCTCAACGATTCCGGCCGGGGTGCAGGGAAGTGGTGATTGTAGATCTTGGTTCACGCCGAGGACGAGCTTGCCGAGGTTGACCGGGTGGAGGCCGTCGGCATCCTTGGCCGGGTCAATTAGTTCCAGCATTTCGTTGGTGTCGATGCCAACTGGAAGTGGAAGCTGAATGATGTAGCCAGTTACGTCCTTGGCATCGTTGAGGTCCTTGATGGCGGCCTTGATGTCGTTTTTGCTGGCGGTTGCCGGCAGGTCGATGCGGATCGAGTTAACACCAACTTCAGCGCAGTCGCGGTGTTTACCGCCAACATAACTGTGGCTGCCAGGGTCGTCGCCCACGAGGAGCGTGCCCAGGCCAGGGTGAATGTCGCGCTGCTTAAGCTCGATAACTCGCTGGTGGAGTTCTTGTTTGATGGCCTTTGCCGTGGCTAGGCCGTCGAGCTTAATTGCGGTCAAGACTTACCAGTTCTCGAGGTTTGGGTATAGCGGGAACGCGTCGGCAAGCTTCTGAACGCGAGCCTTGAGAGCGGCGATGTCTGGGTTTGGCTTGAGAACGGCAGCGATAACTTCGGCAACCTCGGTGAACTCGGCCTTACCAAAGCCACGGGTGGCAAGAGCTGGGGTTCCGATACGAACGCCCGAGGTGACCATTGGTGGTCGTGGGTCGTTTGGTACCGAGTTGCGGTTCACAGTGATCTGAACGTCGTGTAGCAGGTTCTCGGCGGTCTGGCCGTCGATGACTGCGTTGCGTAGGTCAACTAGGACGAGGTGAACCTGGGTGCCACCGGTTAGAACCTGTACCCCTTCAGCCTTCATGTCGTCCTGGTTTAGGCGGTCGGCGATGATTGCTGCGCCTTCGAGGGTGCGGGCCTGACGGTCTTTGAAGTCGTCCGACATGGCAGCCTTGAAGGCAACTGCCTTGGCTGCGATGACGTGCATTAGCGGGCCACCCTGCTGACCTGGGAACACGGCCGAGTCAATCTTCTTGGCGTATTCCTCCTTGCAGAGGATTAGGCCGGAACGTGGGCCGGCGAGGGTCTTGTGAACGGTGGTGGAAACCACATCTGCGTAAGGAACTGGGTTCGGGTGTACTCCGGCTGCCACTAGACCGGCGAAGTGAGCCATGTCGACCCAGAGCTTTGCTCCAACTTCGTCGGCAATCTTGCGGAACTCGGCGAAGTCGAGGTGGCGGGCGTAGGCCGACCAACCGGCGATGATCACGGCAGGCTTTACCTCGTGAGCGCGGGCACGAACGATGTCCATGTCGATCAGGTGAGTCTCAGGGTTTAGCTCGTACGAGTGTGCTTCGTACATCTTGCCCGAGAAGTTCAGGCGCATGCCGTGGGTGAGGTGACCACCGTGGGCAAGCTCCAGACCGAGGATGCGGTCGCCTGGGTTAGCAAGCGCCATTAGTACGGCAGCGTTGGCGCTGGCGCCAGAGTGTGGCTGAACGTTTGCGTGCTCGGCACCGAACAGCTGCTTGGCGCGGGTGCGGGCCAGTTCTTCGGCAACGTCTACAACTTCACAACCACCGTAGTAGCGCTTGCCTGGGTAACCTTCGGCGTACTTGTTGGTCAGCACCGAGCCCTGCGCCTCTAGAACACCGCGTGAAACGAAGTTCTCCGAGGCAATCATTTCTAGGAAGTTGCGCTGGCGGTCGAGCTCACCCTGGAGTACAGCGGCGATTTCTGGATCGGTCTCGCTCAATGGAGCGGTAAAAGAGGTTGGAAGCATGCTCCAAGTCTAACAATTACGCGGTGGTGACACGGTTTAGGTGCTTTTTGTTCGCAAATTCTCACACTGTAAAAATTATTCGTTATTATGAACAAGTGGACTTTAGGTCCAAATTCGGGGACAAACATGAAGGACGCCAAATGCCAGTACCAGTGATCATCGGGATTGCCCTGATCACGCTCGGTTTTGGCCTCGCGGTCTACATCGTGGTTGCCACAATTCGCGACCGCCAGCAAGTTCGCCCACTAAACATCGACGAAGACGAGTAACCCTCGTTTAAGATTGGCTCTATGACCGAAAAGGCGAGCCACTGGGTACTGACCCTCATCTGTGAAGACCAACCGGGAATCGTTCACGCGATTTCTGGAGCCGTTGTTGCTGCCAAGGGAAACATCACCGAGTCGTCGCAGTTCTCCTCGGATGGCTCCGGCCGCTTCTTCATGCGCCTACAGATCGAGGCCGACACCACCCGTTCGGCATTCGAAGCCGAGCTCGCTCCGGTGATTGCCAAGTACTCGATGACCTGGCAGCTCGACGAAGTTGGTCGCCCGCTGAAGACCCTCGTTTTGGTTTCGAAGAGCGCTCATTGCCTCAACGACATCCTGTTCCGCCAGCGCGCCGGCCAGCTTCCGGTTGAGATTCCTGCGGTTTTCGGTAACCACTCAGACCTTGCCTCGCTCGCCGAGTTCTACTCGATTCCTTTCGAAACCCACGAGATTGTTTCCCCGGAGACCAAGGCTGCCTTCGAGCACATGCTTCGCGATTACATCAAGTCGGCCGGAATTGAGCTCATCGTCTTGGCTCGCTTCATGCAGATCCTCTCCCCCGAATTCGTTGCCGAATTCGAGGGTCGAATCATCAACATTCACCACTCGTTCCTGCCGGGCTTCAAGGG
>JBDKLA010000135.1:0-2522 GCA_039795835.1 Actinomycetota bacterium
GTTGAGGGTCGTCGCATCCTCGCCGAAGCCAACCACCCGCTAGTTACCGTGGTTGCAACCATGGACGAAGCCGCCGACAAGGCTGCTGAACTGGCCAACCGATAGAACCGCGAAGGATTACAGACAAATGGCTATTTTTCTAGACGAAAACTCGCGAATCATCGTTCAGGGTATGACCGGTAGCGAAGGTATGAAGCACACCGGTCGCATGCTCAAGGGCGGCTCGAACATCGTTGGTGGCGTGAACCCACGCAAGGCTGGCGAGACCGTTGAGGTTGAGGGCAAGACCCTGCCAATCTTCGGTACCGTTGCCGAGGCAATGGCTGCCACCGGCGCCAACGTTTCGGTTGCATTCGTACCACCAGCCTTCTCGAAGGCTGCTGCGGTTGAGGCAATCGACGCCGAGATTCCGCTGCTAGTTGTGATCACCGAGGGTATCCCGGTTCACGACTCGGCAAGCTTCTGGGCTTACAACGTTTCAAAGGGTCAGAAGACCCGCATCATCGGCCCAAACTGCCCTGGCATCATCAGCCCGGGAAAGTCGAACGCAGGTATCACTCCTTCGGACATCACCGGAAACGGTCCAATCGGTTTGGTTTCAAAGTCGGGTACCCTGACCTACCAGATGATGTACGAACTTCGTGACATCGGTATGTCGACCGCTATCGGTATCGGTGGAGACCCAGTTATCGGTACCACCCACATCGACGCACTGGCTGCTTTCCAGGCAGACCCAGAGACCAAGGCGATCGTGCTAATCGGTGAGATCGGTGGCGACTCGGAAGAGAAGGCTGCCGCTTACATCAAGGAGCACGTAACCAAGCCTGTGGTTGCCTACGTTGCGGGCTTCACCGCTCCGGAAGGTAAGACCATGGGTCACGCCGGTGCAATCGTTTCTGGCTCGGCCGGAACCGCACAGGCAAAGAAGGAGGCTTTCGAAGCTGTTGGCGTGAAGGTCGGTAAGACCCCAAGCGAGACCGCAGCTTTGATGCGCGAAGTTATCGCCAACCTCTAGCCTTGGCGAAGTCAGCTGGCGAGGGGACCCGCGGAGTCGCTCTTCTGATCGGTGCACTCGATGCACTGGTGTCAGGCGTAGCACTTCTCGCGGTTCTCGTCGCCGGCTCTTCACTTAGCTGGTGGCTCGATGCCGGCGCAACGACCGCGTGGTTCGACTCTTTCAGGAACTCAATCAACATTTGGTTTGCTCTTCACGGAGTAAGCCTGAATTTCGCGGCGAGTAACTTTGGCGGGTTGGCTGTTCCAGCGTTCGCGATCTCGGTTCTTCCGCTCGGTGCAGCCCTGCTGATTTTCGGTTTGGGTTGGCGCAGCGGTAAGCGCCTCGAGGATTCAACCGAACTCTGGCCCGGCTGGATTGGCGCAACTCTCGTTTACGTTGGTCTTTCGGCAGGTCTTCTGTCGCTGGCCGCTACTAAGACCCTCAGCCCAAATCCGGTTTCGGCGTACTTTGTGCCGACCCTGGTCTACGTTGGCGGAGTGGTCTGCGGTTCGCTGTTCGGTGCCACCTCAACCTCCAAGCAAAACCCTGCTGTCGAGCGCATCGCCGGTCGCCAGTGGATCGAGGGTCTTGCCGAAAAAGTGAACTGGGTTGTGGCTTCGGTTGCATCTCCAGCACTTCGAGCCGGAACCGCTTTCGTGTTCGTGCTTCAGGCACTGTCGGCGCTGGTCTTCGCAGTGTTGGTTGGGTTCAATTGGCTGAATGTGATTCAACTCTACGAGCAGCTTCAGGGCGGAATCATCGGTGGTTTCAGTGCCACTCTGATGCAGCTTTCGTTCCTGCCAAACCTCACCTACTTCGTGAGCACCTGGCTGGTTGGGCCGGGTTTTGCCATCGGCACCGGCTCGAGTGTCAGCCCGCTCGGCACCGCGCTTGGCCCGCTACCAACCATCCCGGTTTTCGGTGTGATTCCCCAGGGCGATATGAGCGTTGGCATGATCGTCCTAGTGGTTCCGGTTTTGATTGCCCTGATCACCACCATTTCGGTGAAGAAGTACGCCGCGGCTGCCAGGCACAACTTCGCAACTCCTATGGCATCGTCGATAGCCATGGGTCTTGCGATTGGTTTCGTGGCGGCTACCGAGATGACCCTGCTCGCAATCATTACTCACGCGAGCATCGGTCCCGGCCGTATGCAGAACATCGGTGCCGAACCGATTTGGGTCTTCGTCTGGGTGTTCGTCGAAGTTTCCGTGATTTCGTTCCTGGCTTCGTTCTATGCGGCAAAACCAAATGCCGCCAGCCCAATTCCGGAACATCTGAAAAGGTAAACTTTAGTAATGCTAGGCGTTGTGGTTCTTATATCCGGAAGTGGATCGAACCTTCGCGCACTGCTCGAGGCAACTGACAACCCGCTGTATCCGGTACGCATTTTGGCGGTCGGGGCCGACAATCCGTGCAGCGGCCTAGAGCACGCCGAACTTTATGGAATCCCAACCTTTGTGGTGAGCCCGGCCAACTTTGACAGCCGTGAGGCCTGGGCGGAAACGCTCCTCGAAAACGTGAA
>JBDKLA010000136.1:0-2851 GCA_039795835.1 Actinomycetota bacterium
CCGCAAATGTTGGTAATGCCAGGTGTTACTCGAGTGGCCAGCGCTCTTGATGCAATTAGCGGTTTGAAGATTGAGTTGAGCGCTTCGCAACTTGAGCGAATTGCCGCAGGATTACCGCAAAGCGAGCCGATGCATCACGAGCTTCTAAGCGATCAGCCTCGGGTTTAGAGAACCTTCTTAACAACGCTCGACTTTAGGTTCATGGGACCAAAGCCGTCGACCTTGGCGTCGATGTCATGGCCGTCTGGGCCATTTACAAGTCTGATGTTTCTAACCTTGGTGCCAACCTTGATCGAGGTTGATGAACCTTTGACTTTGAGATCTTTAATGATGGTTACGGTGTCGCCATCCTGAAGGATATTGCCAACGGCGTCCTTGATTACCTTCTCGACTTCTTGTTCTTCAACTTCGGAAGACCACTCATGGGCACACTCTGGGCAGACCAAGAGTGAACCCATTTCATAGGTGAATTCGCTCTGGCACTTAGGGCAGTTTGGTAGTTCGTTCATAGGTTTTTCTCCGCCCAGATCAGGATTGCGTCGTAGTGGTACTTCCCCAAACCTTTAGCAACCGCTTCGTAGGTGTCTTTGTAGGGGCTGGGAAGAATGTAGCTCATCGCAAGACTCTTATAGGCCTCTTTGGTGGGAGTCCAGAATTTACTCACAAAGGCATAGTGCTTGGCAACAAGCTCCTGCACTCTTTGGTCTGACGGATTGAGACCCTCATTCATGGCCTCGGCAAACGCCTTGGTTACTTCGCCGAACTCGATGGTGAATTGGTTAGTTTCTTGTTCGGTGTAGTTGTTCTGGTATTGACCGGCGTGAATGCCTAGCGGGTCGTTGTTACTCATTCGTCTAGCCTAGATGCGAGTGAGTCTGGTGGGCCCTGTAGTCGGGTCCGCTGTTCTTTGAGTTCAAGCCAAACCACGATGCGCTGTTTGTTGCTCCACTTGGGGTGGCAACTGGTCATGGTCATGTAGCGGCCACCTTGAATAGCACCTTCGAACTCTTTTGGAACTTGGGAGATCACGTCGATGTCTGAAGGGTCAACAATTTTGGTTCGGCGATATTCGTAGGTGAACCAGCCGTCGTTCGTTTCCACGTAGACGAGATCACCAGTGGTCAGGGTGTCGAGCTTGTTGAATGGAGCTCCATGGCTGGTGCGGTGAGCGGCAATCGCGAAGTTGCCAACTTCTCCAGGCCATTCGCTGCCGATGTAGTGCCCAGGACCGATTTTGTTGAGAGTGATTGCCTGGATGGTGCCCTGGCCGATTAGGCGCTGATAGTTGCCGCCGAAGCGCGGCACATAAAGCTTGCCGAAAACCTTGCCCTGCTTGAGGTTTTTCGAGATTTGGGAGAACTGTTTTTGTTCCGGCGTGGTCGGTTGAACCCTGACAGCCTGAATCTGTTGGCGGTTCGCGACCACCGGGTCGTTGATGTAAACCTGCCACCCCACATAAAGAAGTAACACGACACCTGCTGTGATCAGCAGCTCACCGATTACAGAGAGTGCTGTAATGCGCTTAGGTGCGGTTCGCTTACCCATTGATGGAAGGGTCTTCCGGGATTAGGGAATCAACAATTGGAAAGACTAAAAAGAACAAAAGAGCCAGTACCGCCGCCGCGAGCGCGATGAGCAAGAGAACCTTGGTCACTTTTCCCCCTGGGAGGATCCGGTAAAGGAGTGAGTACATGGCTTCTTTCGGGCTAAATCACCTTGAAACAAAACATTCGACAAAACGAACATAGTTAGATTTCAGCCTAGGATTTCAAATAGCCTTGTAATACCTAATTGGCCGAGGGTGAATGCAAACTACTGGGGTTAAGACTAACGCAAGACGCTTTCAAAAGCTCTGGGCGTTCCTTAGCGTTACCCTGTTTGCCATCTTCCTAATTGCAGCGGGATCAACCGCGCAGGCGGCGGTTACCAACGGCATTACGGCGAAGATTTACACCGGCTACACCGGGTCAACGACTGTTCGACCTATGGACAACGCGGCCCTCGCGAACAACTACACGTTGTGCAAGACCACGACGCTCAGCCAGATCAACACAAACTATGGCTCGAATGTAATTGAAGGTTGCGCCGCCGACTACGTGCTGATTCACTACACCGGTTACATCTACTCCCCAACCGCAACCACCTACACCTTCCAGGGATACTCTGACGACGGCTTCTGGGCCAAGGTTGGCACACAAGTTGTAGTGAACAACTGGTCCTTGCAGGGCTGCGCGGCAAGTTCCACCGGAACCTCTGTTTCGTTCGCAGCTGGCGAGTACAAACCAATCGATGCCTGGTTCTTTGAACACGGCGGTGGTGCGTGTTCAATGCTTTATTACACGCCGGCTGGCGGTTCCTCGTCGGCGGTGCCGGCTTCAATGTACACAACCTCGAACTACGCAGCTGTAGCGCTCACCGACACAACGATTGACACCCAGGTGACTCTAGGTGCTAATTACAGCGCAAACGTTGCGGCTTCAGGTTCGGGAACAATTACCTACTCGGTTGCTTCTGGTTCGCTTCCTCCCGGCATCACCCTAAATACAAGTACCGGTGTACTTTCCGGTAACCCCACAACGTCTGGGGTTTATAGCTTCACCATCAATGCCCACGGTGTGGATGGAGTGGCTACCGATGACCTCTCAGGACCCCTTTCGATCACAGTCGGCACTAACTCGGCCCTCACGACCCCGCTGCAGGACACCACCCTTTGGTTGACCGAGGAATTCTCAGATCGAATCATCTACACGGGTTATCCAACCCCTACGGTAGCCAAGGTTTCTGGAACGCTTCCGCCAGGACTGACTCTCTCTTCCAACGGAACCATTAGCGGCACCCCGACCACCGCGGG
>JBDKLA010000137.1:0-10398 GCA_039795835.1 Actinomycetota bacterium
CCACTTTCATGGTTGGCAGAATACGTAGACCTGCCTGGCGATGCCACGCCTGATTCGGTTATGGCCGAGCTTGTCAAGGTCGGTTTCGAAGAAGAGGATTCACACGGTTTCGACGTCACCGGCCCGGTTGTGGTCGGCCAGGTTCTAGAGTTCATCCCTGAACCGCAGAGCAACGGAAAGACCATTCGCTGGTGTCAGGTTCGAGTTGCTCCCGAGGGCATGAAGGCAGCCGATGGCGGCGCCGATGTTCGCGGCATTGTCTGTGGCGCATCGAACTTCGAGGTTGGCGACAAGGTTGTGGTTTGCCTTCCTGGAACCGTTCTGCCTGGCGATTTCGCTATCGCGGCCCGCAGCACCTACGGTCACATCTCCGACGGCATGATGGCTTCGGCCAAGGAACTGTCGCTGAACGACGACCACGGCGGCATCATTCGTCTTCACGAAATGGGCCTTGACCCAAAGGTCGGTGCAGACGCGATTGAGCTTCTGAACCTTGCCGACAAGGCTGCCGAAATCAACGTAACCCCAGATCGCGGTTACTGTTTCTCGATTCGCGGTGTTGCTCGCGAGTACTCGCACGCAACCGGTACGGAATTCCGCGACCCGGTTGGCAACGCCCACCCAGAGGTCGCCGGCGGTTTCGAAGTTTCCATCGATGACTCGGTCGGTATCCGCGGACGAGTCGGCTGCGACCGTTTCGTACTCCGAACCGTGCGTGGGGTAGACGCAACAAAGCCAACTCCACCTTGGATGATCGCCCGCCTAAAGCTAGCCGGAATGCGTTCGGTGTCCCTGGTGGTAGACATCACCAACTACGTGATGCTCGAACTTGGTCAGCCAACTCACGCCTACGACCTCGACAAGCTGTCCGGTGGCATCACGGTTCGTCGCGCCAAGACTGGTGAAACCCTCAAGACCCTCGATGGTCAGGTACGCAAACTCGACGTCGAAGACCTGCTCATCACCGATGGCTCAGGTCCGATTGGTTTGGCCGGTGTGATGGGAGGAGAGTCCACCGAGGTTTCCGATTCAACCGTGAATGTGATCATCGAAGCTGCGCACTTTGACCCGGTGTCCATCGCTCGCAGCGCACGTCGTCACAAGCTGATTTCCGAAGCGTCCAAGCGTTTTGAACGTGGGGTAGACCCGAAGGTCGCCGAGTTTGCGGCCGCCCGAGTGGTTCAACTTCTCGAGGTTCACGCCGGTGGAACCGCCAATGGTTTAGGTGCCGACTACAGCGCTCTTGGAGATGCCAAGGCCATTTGGCTACCTCGAACCTTTGCTCAGGAAATTACCGGTGTTGAATACACCGACGAAGAAGTTACTTCGGTGCTTTCCGACATCGGCTGTGTTGTTGCAACCGTCGACGGAGGCTACGAGGTAATCGCACCGTCGTGGCGCCCAGACCTGGCTCACAAGACCGACCTCGCCGAAGAGATCGCTCGAATCATCGGTTACGACCGCATTGGAACTCGACTTCCAGTAGCTCCTCCGGGCCGCGGTTTGACTAAGAACCAGAAGCTGCGCCGAGCCGTTCTGACCGCAGCGGTTGGCAGCGGTGCCACCGAGGTTTTGACCTATCCATTTGTTTCGGAAGAAACCAACGGCTATTTCGTTGATAGTCCGGCCTCGGTGAAGCTTGCAAACCCGATGCAGGAGGAGACCGGTCAGCTTCGTCTAACCGTTCTCGGTGGGCTTCTCGACGCAGCTCGTCGCAACCTGTCGCGCGGTCTCACCGACCTTGCCATCTTTGAAGAGGGTTCGGTGTTTGTTCCTAGTGCCGGATCGTCGACGTCGTTCGCACTTCCTTCGGCCTCTGAACGCCCAACTCCAGAGGTCTTGGCCTCGATTCAGGCAACCCTGCCAATCCAGCCAAAGCGCTTCGCCGCGGTCTTCACAGGTGAACGTGTAAAGCAGCAGGTTGGGGTTACCGCTCAGAGCTACGACTACGCCGACGCAATCTCGCTGGCGACCGTTGTGGTTGCCGCAACCGGATCCCAGCTCACCGTGAAGCAGGGTTCCACCAAGGGCTTCCACCCAGGACGCACTGCCGAACTTTTTGTTGGCGATGCTTCGATCGGTTTTGCCGGCGAACTAGACCCAGCTTTGGCAGCAAAGAAGGACCTTCCACGTCGTGTGGCAGTACTAGAGATTAACCTCGACGAGCTCTACAAGCAGGCTCCCGAGGTTCGTCAGGCTTCGCCAATTTACGGCTACCCAGCAGCAACTCAAGACCTTTCACTCTTGGTGGGAATCGACGTTCCAGCCGGAGAGGTTCTTCGCACGATCGAAGAGGGCGCAGGCTCACTTCTCGAGCAGGTTCGACTTGTGGAGGACTACCGCGGTGAAAATCTGCCCGAAGGACAGAAGTCACTCACGTTTGCTCTTCGCTTCCGTGCAACCGATCGCACCCTCACTCAGGCCGAAGCTAGTGAAAGCCGCGATGCTGCGGTTCAACTCGCCGGAACAAAATTCGGCGCGACGATTCGCGCGTAGTTAGGAGCGCCATGAACCTCAAGGTTGCCATTGCTGGTGCCAGCGGTTATGTCGGAGGTGAACTTGCGCGCCTTGTCGCCGAGCACCCTCAACTTGAACTGGTCACGGTTACCGCAAACACCAATGCGGGGGAGAAGTTCATCAACCTTCACCCACACCTTCGCAGCTTCGCTCACCTCGAGTTGGTTGCCACGACCGCCGAGAACTTGTCCGGTCACGATGTGGTCTTTCTTGCACTTCCGCACGCCAAGAGTGCCGAGGTGGCCGCACTCCTGGGCGACGATGTCCTGGTAATCGACTGTGGCGCCGACTTCCGCCTCGAATCGTCCGAAGACTGGGAAAAGTTCTACGGGGGCGCACACGCCGGCACCTGGGCCTACGGTATGCCTGAGCTGATCGTCGCCAATGGTGAAAAGCAGCGCGGTCAGCTTCGCGGTACCAAGCGCATCGCGGTGCCAGGTTGTAACGTCACGGCAATTACCCTGGCGCTTTCACCGCTGCTTGCCGCCAACCTCATTGAAAACGAGGACATCGTTTCGGTTCTTTCGGTGGGAACCTCGGGAGCGGGCCGCTCAACCAGCGCAAACCTGTCACACAGCGAAGTTCACGGTTCTGCACGAGCCTACGGGGTCGGCGGAGTTCACCGCCACACTCCGGAGATCGAGCAAAACCTCTCCAAGTCTGCCGGCGAAAAGGTTCAGGTTTCATTCACTCCGGTACTCGTTCCAATGTCCCGTGGAATCCTCGCGGTGAACACCGCTAAGGCCACCGGAACTCTCGAACAGCTGCATCACGCGCTGACCAAGTACTACGAGGGTGAAAAGTTCATCAGCGTGCTCCCGCTCGGCCATTGGCCGCAGACCGCCAACGTGCTTGGTTCGAACGTCTGCGAAATCGGCGTTGCGCTAGATCAACACTCCGGTCGCGTAACTGTGGTTTCGGCAATCGACAACCTGGTCAAGGGAACCGCTGGTGCGGCAATTCAATCTCTGAATCTTGCCATTGGCCTCGCCGAAGACACCGGCCTTTCGGTGAACGGAGTGGCACCGTGAGCGTGACCGTAGCCAAAGGGTTCCTAGCCTCCGGCGTTAAAGCCGGTCTCAAAAAATCTGGCGCCAAAGACTTCGCGCTGGTGCAAAACCTGGGTCCATCATTCGCGGCCGCAGCGGTTTTCACAACCAACCGCTGCCAGGCAAACCCGGTCATTTGGTCTAAGGAAGTAATCAAGGACGGTCAGCTTACGGCCACCGTTCTGAACTCCGGCGGAGCGAACTGCTACACCGGGCCTCAGGGATTTCAGACGACTCACGCTACCGCTGAAGCCGTTGCCGAGGCGCTCGGTTGCTCGGCTGGCGACGTCCTAGTTTGTTCGACCGGTCTCATCGGTGAGCAGCTGGACCGCGACAAAGTTCTTGCGGGTGTAGCCGCTTCGGCTGCGGAACTTTCTGCCGATGGTGGGCAATCGGCCGCGGAGGCGATCATGACCACCGACTCGGTTTCTAAAACCGCGCACGTGGTTCGCGGCGATTGGGTAATCGGCGGTATGGCCAAGGGTGCTGGAATGCTTGCGCCTGGTCTTGCCACCATGCTTGTGGTTATTACCACCGATGCAGACCTGCCGAGCGAGGTTCTCGATCGCGCGCTTCGCTCAGCTACTCGAGTCACCTTCGATCGCCTAGATTCCGACGGTTGCATGTCAACCAACGACACCGTCACGCTCATGGCCTCAGGTGCCAGCCGAGTTTCACCAAGCGAGGCTGAGTTCACCGAGGCTCTTACCGAAGTTTGTAAAGACCTGGCACTTCACCTGCTTGCCGATGCCGAAGGTTCAACCCACGACGTTGCGATTTGCGTTACCAACGCAGTTTCCGAAGAGGACGCCGTCGAGGTCGGTCGCTCTATTGCCAGAAACAACCTGTTCAAGGCTGCTGTGTATGGAAACGATCCAAACTGGGGACGCATCCTCGCCGCAGTTGGCACCACCCGCGCTCAGTTCAATCCATACGACATCGACGTTTCAATCAACGGTGTTTCGGTTTCCCGAAAGGGTCAGCCAGACCAACCGCGAGAACTCGTAGATATGACTCCGCGCAAGGTGGAGATTCTGATATCGCTAAACGCCGGCAATGCCGAGGCTACCGTTTACACCAACGACCTAAGCCACGCCTATGTCACCGAGAACAGCGAGTACTCCAGCTAATGTTGCAGACCGAACAGCCAGATACCGCGCTCGCCAGAATCAAGGCCGAAACGCTCATCGAATCGTTGCCCTGGCTCAAGCAGTTCCACGGCAAAACCATCGTTGTAAAGTTCGGTGGAAATGCAATGGTCGATGACGCCCTTCAGCAGGCTTTCGCTGAAGACATGGCTTACCTCAGGTGGATCGGAATTCGCCCGGTGGTGGTTCACGGCGGTGGCCCTCAGATCACCGCACGTCTTGCCGAATTGGGTATTGAGAGCGAGTTCCGTGGCGGATTCCGCGTGACCACTCCGGAAACCATCGACGTCGTGCGCGACGTGCTTCGCCTAACCATCAGCGCTCGTCTGGCCGGACTAATTGAGTTGGCCGGCGCCAAGACCCAGGTCATGAGCGGCGAAGATGCCAACCTGTTCCGCGCCGAGAAAACCGTTCTGGATACCGATGAAGGTCCGGTCGACATCGGTCTCGTCGGTGAGGTCACGCTGGTGAATCCTCGTATCGTTTTTGATGCGCTGGAAGCCGGTCGAATCCCGGTAATTTCAACAGTCGCACCAGACTCCAGCGGGCAGTTACTCAACGTGAATGCAGATCTTGCTGCCAGTGCGCTCGCGGTAGCGCTCGGAGCCGAAAAGCTCATGGTTCTCACCGATGTTCCAGGCCTTTATGCCAACTGGCCAAACCGCGATTCCTTGGTTAGCGAGATCAATGTCACCGAGCTCCGCGAACTACTCCCAAAACTCGAATCTGGAATGATTCCGAAGATGCAAGCCTGCCTTCAGGCGGTTGAGCACGGTGTTCCTCGAGCCCACATCATCGACGGACGCACTCCGCACAGCATCCTTCTTGAAATCTTCACCAAGTCCGGTTTCGGCACAATGGTCTTCCCGTAAACGAAAGAGAAAAATGGTTCGCCACTTCCTAAAAGACGATGACATCACACCTGCTGAACAGGCGGCGATCCTTCAGCTGGCGTCCGAGGTAAAGGCGAATCCTTACCAGTACCGACCATTCGAAGGCCCGAAGACCGTTGCTCTCATCTTCGACAAGACTTCAACCCGAACTCGAGTCTCGTTCACCGTTGGTGTCGCCGACCTGGGTGGAAACCCGATGGTCATCGACACCGGTTCCAGTCAGATGGGTGGCAAGGAGTCGGTCGCGGATACCGCTCGCGTTCTCGAGCGCCAGGTGGCAGCCATAGTCTGGAGAACCTACGCTCAGGCTGGTCTAGAGGAAATGGCCGCCAACTCTTCGGTGCCGGTTATCAACTCTCTCAGCGATGACTACCACCCATGCCAGATTTTGGCCGACCTGCTAACCATCAAGGAGCACAAGGGTGAGCTGGCAGGCCTAAACATCGCCTACGTTGGCGATGCGGCGAATAACATGGCCAACTCCTACCTGATCGGTTGCGCCATGGCTGGAATGCACGTGCGAATTGGGTCTCCGGCAGCTTACGCACCAGCCCACCACATCGTTCGTCGAGCCGAGGACATCGCCCGCGAAACTGGCGGTTCCATCTCGGTCTTTGGTACTCCAGAGGAGGCCGTCTTTGGTGCCGATGTGGTTACCACCGACACCTGGATTTCGATGGGTCAAGAGGCTGAGAAGCAGCAGCGCATCGACGCTTTTGCCGGATACACCATCGACTCCGCGTTGATGGCTAGGGCCAAGAGTGACGCCATTTTCCTTCACTGCCTTCCTGCCTACCGTGGTTATGAAGTTTCGGCCGAGGTTATCGATGGCCCGCAGTCGGTCATCTGGGATGAAGCCGAAAATCGTCTTCACGCTCAGAAGGCGTTGATGATTTGGCTCTCCAAACATGCGGCTTGAAACTGAGCGTTTATTTCTCAGATTCCTAGAATCCGGCGACGTCGACGACCTGCTTGAATACCACTCCCACGAGGAAAGCATTCGCTACATTCCCTGGGACGTTAGGGATCGAGACTTCGTGGTCGATTGGCTAACCAGAGCGGCCACCTACAACGGAATAGAAGAGGGTCAACCCGGTCTATTACTCGCCATGGTTGATAAGGCTTCCGGAAAGGTAATCGGCCAGATCAATTCGGAAATGACCGACCGAGAAAATCGCACCGTTGATATTGGCTACGTCAGTAGTCCAAACTTTCGGGGTCGAGGGTTCGTGCACGAGGCATTAGAGGCCATCATCACTCATCTTTTCACTGTCGAAAAGGTGCATCGAATCATCGCCGACATCGACATTCGAAACTCGGCTTCCATCAAGGTGGTTGAGCGACTTGGTTTCCGCCGCGAGGCAACCTTCATTGAAAATGACTATTTCAAAGGGGAGTGGTGTTCGATGCACCTCTACGCCCTACTGAGTCGCGAGTGGCGCTCAAAGTAAGATTGACCCTGAATCACAACTAAGGAGTTCCATGTCGAATCGTGCCGGAGATGCTGGTGCCCTCTGGGGCGGACGCTTTGAGGGAGGCCCTGCCGAGTCAGTGGCTGCACTCAGCCGCTCGGTTCACTTCGACTGGAGACTAGCCAGCTACGACATCGCCGGTACACGCGCTCACATCAAGGCGTTGCACTCGGCCGGATACCTAACCGTGCCTGAGCTCGAAAAACTCGACAAGTCATTGGTTCAGCTTCTAAAGCGAATCGAAGACGGAAGTTTCACAGCCAAGCCTTCGGATGAAGACGTCCACTCGGCTTTGGAACGTGGCCTTATCGAAATCGCTGGAGCGGAACTCGGGGGCAAGGTTCGTGCCGGTCGTTCACGCAACGATCAGATCGCAACCCTGATTCGCACCTATCTATTGGACGAATCGAAGCACCTCGAGTCGTTGGTTCTGCAACTGATTCAGGTTCTCACCGATCGAGCCGAAGAAAACCTTGCCGTGGCCATGCCTGGCCGCACGCACTTCCAGCACGCTCAGCCGGTTTCACTGGCACATCACTTACTTGCTCACGCCTGGCCACTTTCTCGCGACCTCGAGCGTTTGGCTGAATGGCGCATTCGTGCTAGCTTGTCGCCATACGGCGCAGGCGCTTTGGCAGGCTCGACTCTAGGTCTCGACCCGCATCTGGTCGCCAAGGAACTCGGTCTCTCCGGCCCAACCCAGAATTCTATGGACGCCACCGCCAGTCGCGACGTCGTAGCCGAGTTCGCTTTCATCTGCACCATGATCGGTATCAATCTCTCTCGTTTCAGCGAGGAGATCATCATTTGGGCTACCGCGGAGTTCGATTTCATCAAACTGGACGACGCCTACTCAACCGGTTCGTCGATCATGCCGCAGAAGAAGAACCCGGATGTGGCAGAGCTTGCCCGAGGTAAGTCCGGCCGCTTGATTGGCAACCTAACCGGTCTATTGGCAACCCTGAAGGCTCTTCCGCTCAGCTACAACCGCGACCTTCAAGAGGATAAAGAACCGGTCTTCGACACCGTTGACACTCTCGCAATCCTTTTGCCTGCGTTCACGGGCATGGTTGCAACCCTTACCTTCAACAAGAACCGCCTAGAACTTCTGGCTCCGGCTGGATTCTCACTAGCCACCGACGTTGCCGAATGGTTGGTAAAGCAGAAGGTTCCGTTCCGCGACGCCCACGAGATTACCGGGCAGTTGGTTTCTTACTGTGAGAAGAACGGCCTTGAACTTCACCAGGTACCCGACGAAGAGATGGCCAAGATTTCTAAGAAGCTAACCCCTGAAGTTCGCGATGTCCTTTCGGTTTCGGGCTCGATCAAGGCTCGTGCCGGAGCCGGTGGTACCGCACTGCCTCGCGTCATCGAGCAAATCTCAGCTCTTCGTAAGATCGTGGCAAAGGGCGTGAACTAATGAGCACTCCGGAAGTTTTGGCAACGCAGAGCAATGATTCGTCGTTCGGTCACATCCTCGATGAACTGAAGTGGCGCGGTCTGGTGGCCCTTTCCACCGATGAGCAGGAACTGCGCGCTGCGTTAGACGGCCAGATCACCTACTACTGTGGCTTCGATCCAACTGCACCGAGCCTTCACCTGGGTAACCTGGTGCAGCTGCTAACCATGCGTCGCCTGCAACTGGCCGGCCACAAGCCACTCGCGCTAATCGGTGGGTCAACCGGCTTGATTGGCGACCCAAAACCAAGCGCCGAGCGAACCCTGAACGACAAGTCCACGGTTGCCGACTGGGTTTTCAAACTGGGTGTCCAGGCTTCTCGCTTCCTTTCCTTTGAGGGGGAGAACGCGGCTCGACTGGTAAACAACCTCGACTGGACCGACCCGATGAGCGCCATCGACTTCTTGCGCGACATCGGCAAGCACTTCCGAGTTGGAAAGATGCTTTCCAAGGATGCGGTGTCGGCACGCCTAAACAGTGACGCCGGAATTTCGTTCACCGAGTTCAGCTACCAGATTCTTCAGGGGCTCGACTTCCTCGAGCTTTACCGCCGCTACGACTGCGTGCTCCAAACCGGCGGCTCCGACCAGTGGGGTAACCTCACCAGCGGAACCGATCTGATTCACAGGGTTGAGGGTAAGAGCGCTCACATCTTGGCGACTCCACTCATTACCAACAGTGATGGCAAGAAGTTTGGAAAGTCTGAAGGTAACGCGGTTTGGCTCGACACCGAGTTCACCTCTCCATATGCCTTCTACCAGTTCTGGCTAAATGTGGAAGACGCCGACGTGGTCGATCGTCTAAAGGTGTTTACCTTCCTCAGCCGCGCCGAGATCGAAGAACTTGCTCAGGCCACGGCAGATGCACCTTACCTGCGTGCCGCCCAGAAGCGTCTGGCACTTGAGGTAACCGCGCTGGTGCACGGCCGCGAAGCCGCCGAGGCAGCCATCGCGGCTTCCGCTGCTCTGTTTGGAAATGGCGACCTCGAGGCTCTGGATTCCGAAACGCTAAAGGCTGCTCTTTCCGAGCTCCCAAACGCTAAGGTTTCCGAAGGTCACTCAATCGCTCAGGCGCTGGTTGACACCGGCCTGGTTGATAGCCTTTCCGCAGGGCGTAGGGCCATAAAAGAGGGTGGCGTTTACCTGAACAACCTGAAACTAGAGGACGAAGCTGCCACCACCGACGCTTGGATCGCTGGCGAATACGCCGTGCTCCGTCGTGGAAAGAAGACCTTGGCCGGCCTTTTCCGCAGCTAAAACAAAAAAGTTTCAGAAAATTCAAAAAAATCGCTAAATGGATTTGACTTTAACCGTTACGTTCTCGTAATGTTTTACCTGTTGCCCAAAGCTTGGAATTCCTGAATAGGAAACCGGCTCAAGTGCAAAAAATCCTGGAGCTTTCCAAATTGACCCTTGATTGGGTTTTGTTTGGTGTTTTAGGATTGCTTTCTCCGAAGAAAGTTTTTGTCGAACGTATTTGACAAAGTCTGGATTCGTGGTAAGTTAGAAAAGTTGCTCTGTAGGCCCCACGAAAGTGAAACCCGCAGAAGCATCCGATCCTTGAGAACTCAACAGTGTGCACAATGTCGATGCCATTTATTTGATGGCCGAACTTGTTTCGGTTATCACAACTAATTGGTTAGACAGATTGTCAGACAATCTGAATAGCTAGATCAAATTGAATGCCTCATTATTCCGAGGCTTTCGTAAGGTTTGGTAAGAAGCTTGCTTCCTACCTAACAAACTTTTACGGAGAGTTTGATCCTGGCTCAGGACGAACGCTGGCGGCGTGCTTAACACATGCAAGTCGAACGATGAAGCTGGAGCTTGCTCCGGTGGATTAGTGGCGAACGGGTGAGTA
>JBDKLA010000138.1:0-8744 GCA_039795835.1 Actinomycetota bacterium
GAAATCACCAAGGAAGCGATTCAGGGTGCTCTTGAGCACACTCGCTCTCTCGACAACGACCTCGTTGAAGCCCAGGAAACCAGACGAATCGTAGACCGCCTGTTCGGCTACGAAATCTCGCCGGTGCTCTGGCGCAAGATCAACCGTGGTCTCAGCGCTGGCCGTGTTCAGTCGCCGGCAGTTCGCTTGGTGGTTGAGCGTGAGCGCGAGCGTATGGCATTCATCTCGGCTTCGTACTTCGACGTCAAGGCAACCTTCGATCCGGAAGTTTCAGGGGAGCCAGCCTTCGAAGCAAAGCTTCAGACCATCGACGGCAAGCGCATCGCCACCGGTGAAAACTTCGACGACCGCGGTCAGCTAAGTGGCAATGTTTTGCTTTTGGATTCGGATGCAGCCGAGGCCTTGGCAGCCGCCGTTGGTAAGGGTGGTGTTGGCATCGAGGTTGTCTCGGTTGAGGCCAAGCCATCAACTCGTCGCCCAGCTGCACCGTTCACAACCTCGACTCTCCAGCAGGAAGCCTCGCGCAAGTTACGCATGTCTGCAAAGCAAACCATGGACACCGCACAGGGTCTGTACCAAGAGGGTTACATCACCTACATGCGTACCGACTCACCAACGCTTTCGAGCCAGGCGATTGCCGCTGCTCGCACCCAGGCAACCAAGATGTTTGGCGCCGAGTACGTAGCCGATTCACCACGTGTCTATACCGGTAAGTCGAAGAACGCACAGGAAGCTCACGAAGCAATTCGCCCAGCCGGCGAAGTGTTCAAGACTCCGGCCGAACTTTCCTCGGTGCTCTACGGCCGTGCCTACGACCTGTATGAACTGATCTGGAAGCGCACCGTTGCATCGCAGATGCAGGATGCCAAGGTTTCAACCACCACCGCGAAAATCAAGGTTGGCCCGCTAGACGATGGCCGAAACGCCGAGTTCACCGCGAGTGGAACCGTGGTCACCTTCCGCGGATTCTTGGCTGCCTACGAAGAAGGCCAGGACGAAGGTCGCAACCAGGACGACGCGCAAGAGTCGAAACTTCCTAACCTGAGCGTTGGCCAGAAACTGAAGCTGGTTGAAGTAAACGCCAAAGACCACCAGACCACCCCGCCACCTCGCTACACCGAGGCATCCCTAGTGAAGGCTTTGGAAGAAGACGGCATCGGCCGCCCTTCAACCTACGCCAGCATCATGTCGAACATCATGAACAAGGGTTACGTCACCAAGCGTGGCCAGGCTCTGGTTCCGGAGTGGATTGCGTTCACGGTTATCCGCTTCTTGGAAGAGAACTTCGGCAACATGATCGACTACAAGTTCACCGCCGAGATGGAAGAAGACCTCGACCAGATTGCCGATGGCAAGCTGAACTCGAAGGATTGGCTACAGAGTTTCTACTTCGGCCACGACGACGTGGTTGGCCTCAAGGAAACCGCCGAG
This sequence comes from Actinomycetota bacterium, assembly GCA_039795835.1. Taxonomy (GTDB): domain Bacteria; phylum Actinomycetota; class Actinomycetes; order Actinomycetales; family Microbacteriaceae; genus Rhodoluna. The sequence continues at coordinate 1,432 of JBDKLA010000138.1, forward strand.
AACATTCTCGACCAGGACCCACGTGCCATCAACTCGTACCCGATCACTGAAGACATCACCCTGCGCACCGGCCAGTACGGACCATACCTTGAGATTTTCGAGGAACCGGGTAGCGAAGGCGCCGACCCAGAAACCGGTCGCCGCATCGTGAACATTCCAGAGGAATTGGCCCCAGACGAACTAACGCCAACCAAGGCTCAGGAACTCGTTGATGCACCGGTGGTTACCGACCGCGTCCTAGGTGTTGACCCGGCTACCGGCTTTGAGATTTTGTTCAAGGACGGACGCTACGGACCGTATGTTGTGCTCGACGACCCAGAGGCGGCTAAGCCAAAGACCGCTTCGCTCTTGAAGTCGATGAGCCCAGCAACCATCGACCTCGCCACCGCGCTCGAGTTGCTTTCGTTCCCAAAGGTTTTGGGTAAAGACCCTGAAACCGGCGTTGAGATTACAGCGCAGAACGGAAAGTTCGGCGCCTACCTCAAGAAGGGTACCGACTCCCGTTCGCTGGCTAGCGAAGAGGAGCTGCTCACCGTAGACCTCGCCAAGGCGCTCGAGATTTACTCTCAGCCGAAGTATGGCGCCCGTCGTACCGCGGCAACTCCGCTACGAGAGTTTGGTGAAGACCCAGCTTCGGGCGGTGCCGTTGTGGCCAAGACCGGTCAGTTTGGACCATACGTTTCCGACGGCTTTGTGAACGCAACCATTCCAAAGGACGACAACCTTGAGGACATGACCGCGGATCGCGCGTTCGAACTACTTATGGCTCGCCGTGAGAAGCTCGGCCTCGAGCCAGGTCAGGCGCCGGCCAAGGCAAGTGGGCGTGGTGCGAAGAAGACCACCAAGCGAGTGGTCAAGGCTAAGGGCAAGAAGTAGTGTTCATTTCGTTCGAAGGAATCGACGGGGTTGGTAAGTCAACCCAGATTCGTTTTGCCGAGGAATACTTGAAAGCCCGCGGTAGGGAAGTAGTTTGCACCCTTGAGCCGGGTGGCACCGAGCTAGGCCAGGAGATCCGCAACCTGTTGCTTCACCGCAAAGGTGTGGTTGCGCCTCGAGCCGAGGCTCTCCTCTACGCGGCCGACCGTGCACACCACGTTGAGACCAAGGTTCGCCCAGCACTAGAAGCGGGCAAGGTGGTACTAACCGATCGCTACCTAGATTCCTCGGTTGCCTATCAGGGTGCAGGTCGAAACCTCTCGGCCGATGAGGTTCGCAACATCTCAATGTGGGCCGTTGGAGGCCTACTTCCAGACCTGACCGTGCTGGTGGACCTTGATCCAGCCATCGCTGCCGAGCGTCGCAAGGGCACCGGTCAGGAAGCCGACCGTTTGGAAAGCGAAAAGCTTGAATTCTTCCAGGCCGTGCGGAACGAATTTCTAAAACTGGCGGCAGCCGAACCAAACCGTTTCCTCGTGGTTGATGCCACCGAAACTCCCGAGCAGATGTTTGCCCACATCTCCAAGAAGTTGGATGAACTGCTGGGGTAATGAGCAAAGATTTCTGGTACGAACTTGCGGGGCAGCCTGAAGCGGTAGCCCAGGTTAAACGTGCCGTGGAGAACCGAGCCGAGGGTGTCTTTCACTCGTGGCTAGTCACCGGCCCTCCGGGTTCTGGCCGCTCGGTGCTCGCCGAAACTTTCGCTGCGGCACTGGAGTGCCCAGAAATGGGATGTGGCAAATGTCACTCGTGCATTCTGGCCAAGGCTGGCACTCACCCAGACATCAACGTTCTTTCAACCGAGAAGGTTCAGATTGCCATCGCGGAAGTTCGCGACCTGGTTGCGCAATCTTCGCTCGGGTCCTCAATGGGTGGCTATCGCATACTCATCATCGAGGACGCCGACCGCATGGCCCCGATTGCATCCAACGTCCTCCTGAAGGCATTAGAGGAACCGCCGGCCAACACGATCTGGATTCTCTGCGCACCTTCCGAAGTTGACATGCTTCCAACCATTCGCTCGCGCGTGCGCAAGGTGAACCTAAAGGTTCCGAGCGTGGACGACGTGGCGAAACTTTTGGTGGAGCGCGACCAGATCGAGCCAAAGCTCGCGACTCTCGTGGCCGCCGAGGCGCAGAGTCACATCGGTATGGCCAGGCGTTTGGCGCTCAGCCCCGAGGTTCGCAAGCGTCGCCATGAATACCTGGCGGCCGCCATGAACATCAACAATGTGACCCACGCCATTAAGGCATCGGCGAAGTGGCTGGAACTTGCCAAGGAAGATGCCCAGGCTCTCACCAAGGAACGAGATGAAGAAGAGTATCAAGAGCTTCTCCACAGCCTCGGCCTCGCACCTGGCGACTCCGTTCCGCCAGCCTACCGACCAGATGTAAAGCGTCTCGAGGAAGGCCAGAAACGTCGTGCCACAAGAAGCCTCCGCGACGGCATCGACCGAATCCTGGTCGACCTGCTAGCACTCTACCGAGACGTTCTCACCGTGCAGCTTTACACCGGTGCCGACCTCGTAAACCGAGACCTTGAAATTCAGATTCGCGAGGTTGCAACCTCAACCAAACCTGAAAATACGATTCACATCATCGACGAAATCGAAAAGGCTCGTCACCGCATCGATCGCAACGTGCGCGACAGCTACGTCCTAGATTCTTTGGCTACAACTTTGAAACGGAGCGCCTCATGAAAAAACTGATCGCACTAATCTCGGTGGCACTGCTAACCGTTGGTCTCGCTGGCTGTTCACCAGCGGCGCAGAAAAACGACGTCTACTCGCAGAAGATCAACTGGACCCTCTGCCAAGACAAGAGCTTCCAGTGCGGAACCGTTGAAGTGCCACTCAACTGGGCCAAGCCTGAAGGCGACAAAATCAAGATCGCTCTGGCTCGCAAGTTCACCAATAACGCCCTAGGTTCGATCGTTCTGAACCCTGGTGGCCCTGGTGGTTCGGGTGTTGATTTCCTAGTGGACAACTACAGCAACATCGGAACCCAGAACCTTCGCGACCAGTACACCTTCGTTTCATTTGACCCTCGCGGTGTTAGCCGCAGCGCCAAAGTAACTTGCTACGATGCCAAGGGCAACGACAAATTCCTCTACGAATCGAATGGCGCCGAGCCAGGCTCTGCGAAAGACATCGAGTTGTCCCGCGCCGAGCTCAAGAGGTTCGATGAAGCCTGTGCCAAGAACACCGGACCAGTCCTCGGTCACGTTGACACCGTCAGCGCGGCCAAAGACATGGACGTAATCCGTGCTGCCCTCGGCGATGCCAAGCTCAACTACCTCGGCTTCTCCTACGGAACCTTCCTTGGTACCACCTATGCCACTCTGTTCCCGGAGAAGGTTGGCCGCTTCGTGCTCGACGGCGCAATCGATCCTCGAGTTTCCGACGAGCAGGCTAACCTGGCGCAGCTCAAGGGCTTCAACCTCGCATTGAACAACTATCTAAAGGATTGCCTGAAGAGCAACCCGGACTGCCCATTCAAGGGCACCCTGCCGCAGGCCAAAGCCAAGGTTTCGGCATTCTTGAAGTACATGGAGAAGAACAAACTCCCAACCAAAGATGGACGCGAGCTAACTATTGCTTCCGCCACCACAGGCCTCATTATGTCGCTCTACTCAGACGCCTACTGGCCATACCTGAGCCAGGCATTCACCGAAGCCTTTACTCAAAAAAACGGCTCGACCTTCATTCTTCTAGCCGACTTCTACAACGATCGAGATGAAGCTGGAAACTACTCCGGCAACACCCTCGAGGCAAACATCGCAATCAACTGCCTCGACTCGCGTTCATCCACGGACCCAGCCGATATGGCAAAGCAAAACGCCAAGATGCTGAAGGTGGCTCCAATCCTCGGACGCTACTGGCAGAACGGTGCGCTGGTTTGTGAACAGTGGCCATACCCGGTAGCCAAGCGCCCCGCAAGCTACTCGGCCAAGGGCGCCCCGACCATCATGGTTGTCGGTACTACCGGAGACCCAGCAACTCCTTACCAGGAGGCTGTTGCCCTGGCTCACGAAGTGCTCGACAAGGGTTTCTTAGTCACTTTCAAGGGTGAGGGTCACACCGCTTATGGTCGCTCTAACGAATGTGTTAGCAGTGCTGTTGACGACTTCTTTATCTTCGGCACTTTGCCTTCAAAGGAACCGGTCTGCTAGAGCCAAAAAACGAAGTTATAACGACTCCATAACGGCAGGAATAAACGCCGTCAAAGTAGATTTTTGGCACATTTCTCCCGATAGATTGTGGAATGGCGCATGTCCCTACATGCCTGACTCATTCAAAGCCGAATGGGTTTTCACAATGAACATTGGAGTTCAATGGGATCGTCAGAGAACGAGAAGGTTTGGGAAGAAACCCAAGCCAGCCCGGAATTCCAAGCGCTGAAGAAAAAGTTCCGCAACTACGCATTCCCAATTGCAGCACTTTCTCTAGCTTGGTATTTCCTTTATGTGGTACTGACCGGTTTCGCTCGCGAAGCCTTAGCAACAAAAATCATCGGAGAAATTAACCTAGCTTTCGTTTTGGGTCTTCTCCAGTTCGTATCGACCTTCGTAATCGCCTGGGCGTACGACCGTCACTCAACCAAGCACCTCGACGACGCATCAGACAAGATCGCCCGCGAGGTTGAAGGAAAGTTGGCTAAATAATGGACGCAAAAACACTTAGCTCAATTCTTTTCTTGCTGTTCGTTGCCGCAACGCTGGTAATCGTTTGGCGTGCCGGTAACTCAAACAAGAAGTCAACCGACTTCTACGACGGCGGTGCTAGCTTCTCCGGTTTCCAGAACGGTATGGCTATCGCAGGTGACTACATGTCGGCCGCGTCGTTCCTCGGTATCGCCGGAACCATCGCACTCTTTGGTTACGACGGCTTCCTCTACTCGATCGGCTTCCTAGTGGCTTGGCTGATCGCACTTCTACTAATCGCTGAACCACTGCGTAACTCGGGCCGATTCACCATGGGTGACGTGCTCTCGTTCCGCATGCGCCAGGTACCAGTTCGCACCGCATCGGCAGTTTCGACTCTCGTTGTTTCGATCTTCTACCTAATGGCTCAGATGGTTGGTGCCGGTGCGTTGGTTTCGCTACTACTCGGAATCACCGACCCAACCCAGAAGAACTTCATCATTGCCGGCGTCGGTATTCTGATGATTCTTTATGTGACCATCGGTGGAATGAAGGGTACAACCTACGTACAGATCTTGAAGGCTTTCCTTCTAATGATCGGTGCCGCGTTGCTAACCGTCCTAGTTCTAGCTCGTTTTGGATTCAACATCTCTCACCTTCTTGAGAGCGCAGCATCCAACAGTGGCAAGAATGGTTCGTTCCTTCAGCCAGGTTTGAAGTTCGGTAAGGTCATGCCAATTGACCCAACCCTTCCAGCCGAAGGTGCCAACATCAACCAGATCGCAACTCTTTGGAGCAAGCTCGACCTAATCTCTCTAGGTTTGGCTCTTGTTCTAGGAACCGCTGGTCTACCTCACATCCTGATTCGCTTCTACACCGTTCCAAACTCAAAGGCCGCTCGCAAGTCGGTTAACTGGGCTATTGGTAACATCGGTGCCTTCTACCTCATGACCATTGCTCTTGGTTTCGGTGCAGCTGCACTAATCAAGCGCGATGTTCTAACCATGGGTTGGAAGACCGACAAGCTGACCGGATGTTTAGTTGACAAGGCTGGAGCTCAGATTGATCCAAATGCCGACTGTACGACCGACTCGTTCGCTCAGTACGCAGCGCTAACCAAGGACCTTCAGGCTCACGCCGTTGGCAAGGACATGTCGGGTAACGTGGCAGCTCCTCAGCTAGCCGAATTCCTCGGCGGCCACGGAACCACTGGTGGTGCAGTAATGCTCGCCATCATCGGTGCCATCGCCTTCGCAACCATCCTTGCCGTTGTGGCCGGTTTGGTTCTGGCTAGCTCGTCGTCGTTCGCTCACGACCTTTACGCCAGCGTAATCAAGAAGGGCAAGGCTGATCCTGCAAAGGAAGTTCGCGTTGCCAAGATTGCCGCTATCGTTATCGGTCTGATCTCGATCGTCCTAGCAATTGGTGCCCAGGGTCTGAACGTTGCCTTCCTGGTAGCAATCGCATTCGCTATTGCTGCTTCGGGCAACCTTCCCGCGGTTCTCTACTCGCTGTTCTGGAAGCGTTTCAACACTCGCGGAGCTGTTTGGGCCATCTACGGTGGTCTGCTTTCGGCTCTTGTTTTGCTGATCTTCTCGCAGAACGTGTCGGGTGCTCAGGACTCGCTGATTCCTTTCGTGGAAGGTGGATTGAAGTTCGACTTCTTCCCACTGCGTAACCCAGGTATCGTTTCGATTCCTCTAGGTTTCTTCTTCGGATGGCTTGGAACCGTTACCTCGAACGAGCAGAACACTGCCAAGTACGCAGAGCTCGAAGTTCGTTCGCTAACCGGTGCTGCAATCGGCAAGGCTGCAGTTCACTAAACAGCAACTAAAAGAAACCCTCGGTCTTCGGGCCGGGGGTTTCTTTTTACATGAAGAAGCGAAGCAGGATCCAGAGGTTCAAAACAGTTAGTGCCGCCGCAACCAAATAACCTAGGACGCTGGTGAATCGAGTGTTCACAACATCGCCCATGAGCTTTTTATCTGAGGTCAAACGAATCAGTGGGAAGAGTGCAAAAGGAATTCCGAAGCTCAGGAAGACCTGGCTGAGTACGAGCACATCGGTGGCTCCCAGGCCGAGCGACAAAACGATTAGGGCTGGAACCAAGGTGATCAGGCGACGCACCACTAGCGGCAGGGAACGCTTCACCAACAGCCCGTCGAAGATGACCTCACCGGCATAGGTTCCTACCGAGGTTGAGGCAAGGCCGCTAGCCAACAGAGCAAGAGCGAACAGCACAGCGAAGGTCGCCCCTCCGGCCGACATGATCTCCTTGAAAACGGTAGCGATGACGTCGTCCGAGCGGTCGGTGATTCCAATCACGGCACCAAGAACCAACAGGGCAACATTGACGGTACCGGCAATAAACATCGCCAGCGAAACATCCCATTTGATGATTCGAATCAGCCTGCGGTTGTTGGCCTCAGGAGCCAGCGCTCCGAGTCGATCGCGGCTGAGAGCCGAGTGGACATAAACCGCGTGAGGCATGATGGTCGCGCCGAGAATGCCGAGTGCAATCAAAGCCGACTCGGTGTTGGTTAGGTGCGGAACAAGACCAGCAAAGAACTCGGACGCGTGGGGAGTCCAAGACGAGATTGCGGAGATAAACCCAAAGCTGGTCATCACAATTAGACCGAAGATGAAGTACTCGAAAGTCTTTGCCCCGCCGCGTGATTTGATATACAAAAGCCCGGTAGAAACTATCGCGGTAGCAACGCAACCGAACAGCAGTG
>JBDKLA010000139.1:0-10484 GCA_039795835.1 Actinomycetota bacterium
GAAAGTGCCCTCTGCCGATAATTGTTTGCTTTGGATAAGTTTATCCTGCGTGAGTGATCGGCAGAGGGCATTGGCCAGGCGCACATCGAGGGGGAGGTTGCGCGCCTGGGGTCTATTTGGCGAGGGCTAGCTCTTTTTCTTCGATTTCTTCGGCTTCGGGACTGTCGGCCTCCGATGGTTCGGGAAGGTCGGCCGCCTCGCGAACCAAGACAGTTCGGGTGAATGCCGAATTACCCCAGCACAAGTCGTGACCGATTGAGTCTGCTTCGATCTCAACCGAAGTTCCGGCGCGCTCGCCGTTGTCCCAGTCGCGGACGCGAAGCTTCCCGGTTACGAGGATTCTCTCCCCCTTGGAAACCGAACCCGCGGTGTTGATGGCGAGTTGACGAAACGCGGTAATCGTGAACCAGTTCGTTTCACCGTCGATCCATTTGTTTAGAGCTCGATCGAACTTGCGGTGTGAAGCCGCTAGACGAAACGAAGTGATTGGTAGGCCGTCCTGGGTGACCAAGTGGCGTGGAGTTGTGGCTACGAGACCGGCAACAGTTACAAGTTCCGACATTTCTTCCTTCCTTTGCAAAGCCATGCGCTTTGCCTGAAAGAAGTTTGAGTCAGAAATAACGCCCCGAACGAGCGAGTTTAAATCTGTGGAAAACTACTTTGCGTAAGAAGTAAAAGCCTTGCGAACCTTCGCCATTTTTGGTGCCACAACCGCGTTGCAATAGCCCTGATTTGGGTTTTTGGCGAAGAAGTCTTGGTGGTATTCCTCGGCCTCCCAGAAGGTTGCAGCTGGGGTGATCGCGGTGACCAACTCCCCCTCCCAAAGTTCCTTGGCGCGCTCTAGAGCGGCTTCAAACTGCACCTTCTCTGTTTCGTTTCGGTAGAAAACCTCAGAGCGGTACTGAGTTCCGATGTCGTTGCCCTGGCGGTTGAGTTGGCGAGGGTCGTGAAGCGTGAAGAAGATATCCAGGATGATTTCTGGCGAAATGAGGTCCTCGTTGAAGAAGACTTCGGCCACCTCGGCGTGGTTAGTGGTGCCGGTGCAGACCGCCTCGTAGCTCGGGTTGTCAACATGCCCACCCATGTAACCGCAAACCACATCGCTCACGCCTTTGAACTGCATGAACGCGCTATCGAGACACCAGAAACAGCCACCGGCCAACACAAAACTCTTCATATCAATAGCCTAGCGAGCCAGCATGGTGATGCCTTGCGGCACGTTGCGAACCCACTCGGTAGCAGGCAGATCCACGCGAACATACGAGTTGGAGGGTTCGCGAACATACATGGTGGTTGAACCTCCACCGTCCACGGCTACCGCCTGCGTTGCACCGAGTTCCTTGAGCCAGGTGGTTAGCTGGTGAACGCTCGAGCCACCAAGGCGGAAGCGGTTGAACACATCGGCCGAGTTTCGAACACCCATGGTGGTGGTGGCAAACCAGACGTCACCGTTTTCGTTCCAACCGATGGCGGTTCTAGGACGAATGTCTTCGTGACCTGGCGTGCAGTCGGCAACGATTACGCCATTGATCATCGTGTTTTCGCGATCTCCGAAGGCAGCAAAGAGCGGAAGCGCCTTCTTGATTGAGTAGGTGTTGTTGATCTGAAGCTTTGAGCCAACCTTCAGGCTTGCCAAGAGCGGAGCGGTTTCCTGAGCAACCTGAAGCACGAGTTGGTTCGCGGCGACTTTGACCTGCTTGCCATTTGGATAAATAGCCAAGACTTTGCCGGCGAGGTCAGTGACAACGGTTGCGGTTAGTTTTGAGGTCTTAGGGAAAAGCTTTTCGGTGAAGAGCACGGCACCGCTTCTAACCTTCGCGGTCGGATCGTTTACCGCGCGGATGCTGAAGACCTTGCCATCGGGAAGCTTTACCGAACCCGAGGCCGAAAGACCGGTGCGAAGGAAACGCGTGGTCTTAGCCTTCTTCGGCTGAACATAGGTGACACGATCGCCAACCTTTAGCTGGGAAAGCTTGGCAACACCGGCTCCGGAAGCCACGTAAACCATATCGCCAGCTTCACTTGGAACGTTGAAGTGATCGGCAGGTCGACTAACGGTGACCACATCGTTTTTGGTTTCCACGTAGTACTCGATCTTGGGAAGACCAATGGTAGTTTTCAGGCTGCTGTAGGCGCCGACTGCGTCCTGGTTGAGATAAATAAGATTCAAGCCCTGGGTGGCAATCTTGCCGTTGGGTCCCTTGATGTGGGAACGCCCCTGCATGCCGGTGTGCTCGTTGGCAGTCTCTTCGACCACACCGACAATCTCGGTTTTCTTAGTCGGTGCATAGACCAACTGGTGATCCTCAACCATCGCACTGTAGAGCAGGTTGGTGCCTCGCAGGTGGAAGAAATCGCCATTGATGTAGGCAACAGAGTTCACCTTTTGGGCGAGTTTCACCTGGGTTCCAACGTTTCCAACGTGGGTGAAGGTTGGTGCGATTCTCACCTGGGACAGATGAGACTTGGTGTAAGCCAGCCTGGTTTTCCAAATCTGACCGCCGTTGGTTTTTCCAGCCGCCCAGTCGTAGGTTCCGTAAACGCCTCCACCAACCAGTGGGTACTCGCGGAACTTGGCCGCGGTTGCCACCGAAGGCGCTTTTCGACAGTCGTGGTTGACGTCGGTTGCTACCAACTTGCTGGAATCGATGCCGTCGATCTCGGTTGGAAGGGGAACTTCCTTTACGGTTGAGACTTTTTCGGGAACCTTGGCGCAGGCGCTTGAGGCAAGCAGGCCAAAAATGGCAAGGCTAGTGAGCGCGATGCGTAAAGGTTTGGGCACGAGCACAATTTTATGTGCGTTACCTGAAAGAACCCTGTTAGCTAGCGGTTAGTCAGAGCAATGCCTACCGGCACCCAACGTGTCCATACGCCGTCGGGTAGATCCATGCGGTGATACTCCCCCGAAACCTTGGCATACATCGTCGTGGATCCACCGCCGTCTAGGGCGACACCGTCGGTGGCACCGAGTGCCCGAAGCCAATCGGCAAGCTGGTGCACCGTAGAACCCCCAACTCGGTAACCTCCAGCACCACCGTCTGGCCAGTCCCGACCCATGGTGGTGGTCGCTAGATAGATATGCCCCGAGTCGTCCCAGCCGAGTGCGGTGCGCGGACGAATAGTGTCAACGCTCCCCGCGCAAGACGCATTAACCACACCATTTTTGATGATTGTGTTTCCAACGCCGAAAACGGTGGAATAGTTTTTGCCCGAGGCAGACCGGAAACTGGCACTTATTACCACTCGGTCACCAACATTGAATGAACTCACCAGGTTTCGAGCGGTTCCGTAAAACTGCAAAACTCGATATCCACTAGGTACGGTTAGCGAAAGTCCCGTTGGGCTTACGCGAGTCACCACGTTGGACCCATTGACCACAACCGTGGACGAACCTGCCGGCATCCGACCAGAATATTCGTCCGTGAATAACACTCCACCAGACAGATACAGCGATTTATAGACATTCACTCCGTTGATTGAAGCTAGGACCCGGCCCGAAAGCGAGGTCACTTGACCGTTGGAAATGATTCGATCTCGTACCAGTTGGGCGATGGTTCCACTTGGTGGAGTGTAGGAAAGCGTCGAACCTACCGATAACGATTTCAGGCTGGCCACCGAAGCACCTCGAGCGGCCAGCAGATAACCTGACGTGGGCTTTTGAGTTGTGCCATTCGGATAAACCGCTGAAACTTTTCCACCTCTAAGCAAAATCCCATAACTATTTGCCGGTAAGGTGCCTGGGTAGGACGAGTTGAATGCCACGATCGAGCCCGAGTTCACAACATCAAGGTTTAGCCCGGCAACGTACATCTTTTTAAACCCTGAAGTTTTACTGGCGGCTCGAATCCCGGTCTTGGCGGTAGCAGCAACCATTCGAACACCTAATACGGTGCTACTCCCCTGTGGAGAATAGTCAAGGGAACCACCGAGGCCGAAAGCCGAATACGGCATCAGCGAATTGAAGTCGAAAAAGTCGCTATTGGTATGAACCAACGCACCAACGCTTTCCGCCAACGCGACCTGGTCGATGGCTTCACCGAACTTGGCGTGCGTTGGAGTGACCGATGCGAAATTCAAACTCATTTTGGCAACCGCAAGCCTGCCGGCATAGGCGGATGAGTTGGCCATTCCGGGGCCAAACTGGTAGCTGCGGATCACTCCGCCATTCGGTAGGGCGGTGGTCGTTAAGGTGGCATTGGACAGCGGTTTGGTGGCCTCGCAACCGGCCGCACTAGCCGAAGGTCCTGGTGATACAAACCCAATCCCAGCAACCAGGGCAACGCTCAGAAACAGTGCGCGCCCTTGTCGAATCATGTAACCAATAGTAAAGCCGCCCCAACCGTTAGGCTTGAGGGGTGACTAAAGTACTTTCCTCTCTCCCCGTTGGCGAAAAAGTTGGCATCGCGTTCTCCGGAGGTCTCGACACCTCGGTCGCCGTTGCCTGGATGCGCGAAAAGGGTGCAATCCCTTACGCCTACACCGCAGACCTCGGACAATACGATGAAACCGACATCGCCTCGATCCCAGATCGGGCACTAATTTACGGCGCAGAAGCCGGACGTTTGGTCGACTGCCGTCAGTCGCTGGTTGAGGAAGGATTGGCCGCCATCGCGTGTGGTGCATTCCACATTCGCACCGGCGGAAAGGCTTATTTCAACACCACCCCTCTAGGACGAGTTGTCACCGGAACCCTTCTGGTTCGTGCGATGCGCGAAGACAACGTCGAAATTTGGGGAGACGGCTCCACCTACAAGGGAAACGACATCGAGCGTTTCTACCGTTACGGTCTACTCGCTAACCCAAACCTTCGCATCTACAAGCCTTGGCTTGACGCCGATTTCGTAAACGAGCTCGGTGGTCGTCACGAGATGAGCGAATGGCTACTCGCCCGCGACCTGCCTTACCGCGCTTCGACTGAGAAGGCGTATTCAACCGATGCCAACATGCTCGGCGCTACCCACGAGGCCAAGTCGCTTGAAGAACTGAGCACCTCTTACGAAATCGTTGAGCCAATCATGGGCGTTAAGTTCTGGGATCCTTCAGTAAAGATCGACAGCGAAGACGTTACCATCACCTTCCGTCAGGGTCGCCCGGTTGCCATGAACGGTAAGGATTACTCCGACGCCGTGCAGCTGATGCTTGAAGCCAACGCCATCGGCGGCCGTCACGGCATCGGCATGAGCGACCAGATTGAAAACCGCATCATCGAAGCCAAGAGCCGCGGCATTTACGAAGCTCCTGGAATGGCGCTAATTTTCGCAGCCTACGAGCGCCTACTGAGTGCAATCCACAACGAGGACACCATCGCGAACTACCACGCAGAAGGTCGTCGCATGGGTCGCCTACTTTACGAAGGGCGCTGGCTCGACCCTCAGACCCTCATGCTTCGCGAATCACTAACCAAGTGGGTCGCCTCCGCGGTCAACGGCTCGGTAACCCTGCGCCTGCGTCGCGGCGATGACTACACCATCATGGACACTCGCGGTGAGGGCTTCAGCTACCACCCTGAGAAGCTTTCGATGGAACGAACCGAGGACGCCGCATTCGGACCAACCGACCGCATCGGTCAGCTAACGATGCGAAACCTCGACATTCAGGACACCCGCACCAAACTCGACATGTACCGCAAACAGGGACAGATCGAGGGCGGTCAGTTCGAACTAACTTAGATCTAAAGATTTACTTCGATAAGCCCGGTGATTCTTGGATCATCGGGTTTAGTCGTAGGTCGGAAACGCTTCACATCACCATTTGGCAGCACCAGGAACTTCTCAAAGTTCCACATAATCGGACCGGCGATTCCAGCGTCGTCCTTAGCCTTCACTAGCTCCTTGTAGAGCTTGTGACGACGTGGACCGTTGACGTGAACCTTTTCGGTCAAAGGGAAAGTGACGCCATAGTTCAACTTGCAGAACGAGTCGATCTCCGAAGTGTTACCGAGCTCCTGCAGGAACGTGTTCGAAGGCAGACCAATAACGCTAAAGCCCTCGCCCTTGTACTTCTCATAAAGCGCCTCAAGCGCTTCATACTGCGGAGTCAAACCGCACTTGGACGCAACGTTGACAACAAGAGTCACCTTGCCAGCTAAATCGGCAAAAGTCTTCTTTTCGCCACCGATAGTGACCAACTCAATCTTTGAAAGCTCCATGACGCTAATAAGCACTTATCACGAACATAAATTCCATAAAAAATGTGCCGACCGGTTTTCCGGTCGGCACATTCCAAGCTTTCGGCTTAGTACTGCGAGTAACCAGCTAGTTGAACTAGTGCGACAAACCAACTCAACCAACCTAGTGAACCAAGTCCACCAATTACTACACCAGCAATGGCGAGACCTTTTCCGCCTTCTGTGTTGTTTGACTTTGTGATCTGATTTAGAGAAACGATCCCCAAAATAAGTGCTAGTGGCGAGAGGCAAAGCAACGAAAGTACTAGGCTCGCAACTGCAAGCCCGTTAGTTTTCGGTGGTGGGGGGAAGTATTGACCAGGAACTGGGCCGCCCGCAGGGGCTCCGCTTGGACCCCCAACTTGAGCTCCGGTGGCTGAGGTGCCACAGGCACTACAAAAAGCTGCACCGTTTAGCGGTGCGCCACACTTTGCACAAAACAATTTTTCCCCCTTGGAGAGTCTTAGATATCTCAAACTCTAATACTAAAAACCTTCATGAGTAGTAACTAAGAATTAGGCTGGAGGGATGCACAGGGTCAACGATGCCACCGCGGAATTACGCAAAAAAGTTTTTGAATACGCCAACGAGCGAATGAACTACAGTCCAGCACCGCTGGACAACACCGAAACTCCCGAGAACCTCCTTCAAGCGGCCGGTCAGACCATCACCGATGACGGCCTCGGGCCTAAGGCTCTCGATCTTTTCGCAAATGTTCTAGCTCCTGCCACAATCTCAACCGATCACCCTGGTTACCTCTCGTTCATCCCTTGTGCACCTACCGAGGCTTCCAAGCTTTTTGACCTTGTGGTCTCGGCTTCTGGCATCTACGGAGGTTCCTGGATGGAAGGCGCTGGGGCCGTTTTCGCTGAGAACCAGGTTCTTGCCTGGCTCGCAAAGGAAGCTGGGTTACCTGAGACCGCCGGCGGTGTTTTCGTGCAGGGCGGAACTCTGGGAAACCTGAGCGCACTCGTTGCAGCTCGCGACCACGCTCGTCGAAGTGGAAAGACTGCGAATCGTTGGAAGGTTGCCTGCAGCGCCGAGGCGCACTCCTCGCTAAAGACTGCCGCGGCGGTTATGGACATCGATTTGATCAAGGTGCCTGTTGATGAAAAGGGCAAGCTGACCGGAGCCGCTCTTCGCGAAACCTTGAGTGACAACCACGAAGGATTGTTCGCGATTGTTGCGACCGGTGGCACGACCAATTTCGGCATTGTTGATCACTTGGACGAAGCCGCCGAAGTAGCTCGTGAACTCGACGTTTGGTTCCACGTTGACGGCGCCTACGGTCTTGCCGGAATGCTCTCGCACTACACTCGTGACCTGTTCAAGGGTCTTGAGAAGGCCGATTCCTTCATTGTTGATCCGCATAAATGGCTGTTTGCGCCTTTCGACGCCTGTGCTCTGGTTTACCGTGACCCCGAGATTGGTCGCCTCGCTCACACCCAGCACGGTGAATACCTTGAAACTCTCACGAACTCAGGTGAATACAATCCGAGCGATTACGCAATCAACCTGACCAGACGTCCTCGTGGCCTTCCACTGTGGTTCTCGCTGGCAACCCACGGTGTGAAGGCATACCGCGAGGCCGTGACCAAGAACATCGAGATCGCTCACTTCGCCGCCCAACAGGTGAGAATGCGCCACTACCTCGAGCTGGTTCGTGATCCTGAGCTTTCGGTTGTTGTGTTTGAGCGCAAGGGTTGGAACCTCGAGCAATACGAAGATTGGTCGAAGCGACTTCTTGCCGAAAACATTGCCTTTGTTGTTCCAAGTTCTCACCAAGGACGCCCCAACGCCCGCTTCGCGATCGTTAACCCACTAACCAGCGAGGAACTCATCACCGAAATCCTCGATTCAATGGAGTAGCCATGAGAATGCCTGCCGAGTGGGAACACCACGAACGCACCTGGATGGCGTGGCCATCAAACGGCTACACCCTGGGTGAAACCGAGGAAGACGCAAATCGAGCTCGCCAGACCTGGGCAAATGTCGCCAATGCGGTGGTTCGATTCGAGCCAGTAACGATGGTGGTCAGCCCTGAAGACCTCGATGTTGCCAAGAGTTTCCTAGACCCGAGAGTGGAGCTTCTCCCCGCGAAACTCAACGACGCTTGGATGCGCGACATTGGGCCAACGTTCGTCAAAGGCGGAAACAAACTTAGCGCCGTCAACTGGATCTTCAACGGCTGGGGAGCTCAGAGCTGGGCGACTTGGAACTATGACGACAAAATCGCTGGAGTCATCGCGGAAGCCAGCAACATCGAGCGCATCGACTCCCCTCTCATCAATGAGGGCGGCGGAATCCACGTCAATGGCGCTGGAACCGTCTTGCTCACCGAAACCGTGCAGCTCGGTGAAGGTCGCAATTCAAGTTGGAGCAAAGAACAGGTTGAAGCCGAACTCCACAAACAACTTGGAACTAGCAAAGCGGTTTGGATCAAGCGGGGCTTAACCCGCGACTACGACGAGTTTGGCACCCGCGGCCACATCGACATCGTCGCCTGCTTCTCGGATGAAAACACCATCCTTTATCACGACCAGCAAAACCCGAATCACCCAGACTTTGAGGTCTCCCAGGAAGTTCGAAAGACCCTTGAGGAACAAACCGACTTCAAACTGATTCCGGTACCCGCACCAAAGACCCTTCACGATGACGAAGGACCGGTCGACTACAGCTACATCAATCACTACATCGTCAACGGCGCAGTAATTCTTTGTGCATTCGACGACGAAAACGACGCAGTGGCTAAGGCAATTCTCGAAGCCGCCTACCCTGGCCGCGAAATCGTCCTAGTGGACGCCCGCGAACTGTTTGCTCGCGGCGGCGGCATTCACTGCATTACGCAGCAGCAACCAGCTCTCTAATCGCTTCCTCGAACACCTCTTGGTGACGGTCCACGTCGCTCTTGGTAGTGGTTGGACACATCAGAGCCATGTTGTGGAACGGCGTTAGCAGAATTCCGCGATTAGCCAAATACAGGTGAAGGAAGTCTTCCAGTTCGGCATCGGCCGAGTGGAAGGCATCGGTGCCGGTCTTCGGATAGGGCTTCGCGAAACGGTATTCAGCGCGAGCACCGAGCTGGTTGATCGACCAAGGCAAATCGTACTTATCGAACAGATCGTTCACGCCATCGGTGAAGTAGGTAGCCAAATCGATCATCTTGGTGAAGTTCTCCTTGGTGAGAACATTCTCCAAAGTTGCCCTCATCGCAGCCACCGAAAGCGGGTTACCTGCAAGAGTTCCACCAACACCACCCATATCAACGAGGTCTAGGTCGGTTCGCTCGAGCACGCGAGCCGCGAACGACTCGGAAAGACCATAGGTTCCGGTTGGAATACCTCCGGCAATTGCCTTACCAATAACGAAAACATCAGGCTCAAGACCATCTCGCATAGTCATGCCGCCCCAACCTGCCGAGAAGGTGTGGGTTTCATCGATGATCAGAAGCGCGTCATACTTGCGAGTCAACTCGCGAACCCCGGCGAGGTAGCCAGACTCAGGCAACACAATGCCGATGTTGGTTAGCGCCGGCTCCATGAGCACCGCAGCAACATCGCCGTTCTTCAGCTGACGCTCCAAACCTTCGAGGTCGTTGAATTCAGCAACACGAGAAGTCTCAGTAACGTCAACTGGTGAACCAACATTTCCCGGGCGACTCATGCCTTCCCCATCTGGACCAACCACGATCAATGCCTCATCAACCGAGCCGTGGTAGCAGTAAGCGTTAAAAAGAATCTTCGGCTTGCCGGTAATGGCACGAACCAGGCGAATCGCCCAGCGGTTGGCATCGGTGGCTGTTAGCGAGAAACTCCACTTGGCCATGCCAAAGCGGTCCGTAAGGTTTTTAGCAACCCACTGAGCATCCTCGGTCGGAAGCATTGTGGTCATACCACCGAGCGCATCCACACGATTCTTGATGGCCTCAACCACTACCGGGTGAGAGTGACCAGCCATCGCACCGGTATCACCCAGAGCGAAGTCGATGTACTCGTGACCATCGATATCCCAAATGCGATTTCCCTGAGCTCGATCGAAATAGAGGGGAAAGCCACCGGCCTTCTTATTCATCCAAGTCATTGGCACGCGACCAAAGAGATTATCTGCAGCCTCGTAAGCAGCTTTAGATTTTGGGTTGCGCTCTAGAAAAAGAGCCTGTTCACGACTGAACAGCTCAGCCAAACGATTGCGATCAACCATGGGAAAACTCCAACTGGGTCCCCCGCCAAAGCTACATCGCTTCGACTACTGCCCGAATCCAGAGGATATTCGTTTCCATTTTGCCACGAGAAAACCAAACGAGGCAGTAGCGTAAAAC
>JBDKLA010000140.1:0-2755 GCA_039795835.1 Actinomycetota bacterium
TCATCGTGTTGATGAAAGTTCTGCGCCCCAACCGAACACCTTCGGCAATGACCGAAAGGTCTTTGTCCAGAAGCACAATTGCCGAAGCGTGCTTAGCAATATCCACCGCGGTATCCACCGAGATACCCACATCTGCCGAATGCAGCGCAGCGGCGTCGTTGATGCCGTCGCCGAAGTAGCCCACGGTGTGACCCTTTGAACTGAGCAATTTGATTACCCGTTGCTTTTGAATTGGGTCTAGGCCTGCGTAGACCCTGGATTGAGCCATGAGTCCAAGCAACTCTGAATCATCGAGTGCCGCAACATCTTTGCCAGTGACTACTCGTTCTACATTGAGCCCAACTTGACCACCGATTGTCTTGGCCACGAATTCGTTATCGCCAGTCACCAGATAGAGGTCAATTCCAAGTGAAGCAAGTTCCGCCACCGCAGCCTTTGCTCCAGGTTTCAGCGGATCCATGAAAAGCAAAAAGCCTTCGAGCTTGAGACCTTTTTCCTCCAAGCCACTGCCGGTCGCAACCGCCAAAACTCGGTAGCCCTTAGCGCTGTACTGCTCGAAAAGTTTCTGGATTCTCGACCTTTCTGCGGAATCGAGTTCGCAGATTTCTACCACGTTCTGAAATGCGCCCTTGGTTACCGAATACTTTGAGTCGCCATCGGTTACCTGAACTGTTAGACGTTTGCGCGTGAAATCGTATGGTAATTCATCGATTCGCTTTACGCCGTGAATGCCTTTGCTCGCAACCGACTTTTTGATTGCTTCGTCCAAGGGATTCTCGAAGCCCTCCTGCAACGACGCATTGATAAGTGCTAAACGACGAACTCGGTCACTTGATATCCCGGCAACATCCACACAATCGTCCAACTGAACAACGCCTTGAGTAATCGTTCCGGTTTTGTCGGTGCAGAGTACATCCATCGAACCAAAGTCCTCGATGGCATCCAATCTCTTCACCAAGACATTCTTCTTAGACATCGCCTTAGCCCCAGACGAGAGACTGACCGAAATAATGGCCGGGAGTAACTGTGGCGTCAGCCCAACCGCCAGCGCGATTGAAAAGAGAAAGGAATCTACGAGCGGCTTCTGCAGGATCATGTTGGCGATGAACAAACCAACCAACAAAACCGACATCCAGCGCATCAACAGCAAACCAAACTTCGTTAGGCCTCTGGCAAAACCGCTATCTCCAGCCTTTTCGGCCACAGCCTTGGCAAGCGACCCGTATTCGGTGTCCTCGCCAACCCCAACAACTGTTGCCTGAGCAGTACCCGAGGCAACGCTGGTCCCGAATCTAAGCTCTTCCCCTGTCGCCTTTTCCACGGCCAGACTCTCACCGGTCAAAACGGATTCGTCCACCAACAAACCGTTGGAACTAATGATTTTCAGATCGCCTGGCACAATGTCGCCAATTCGAAGATCAACTAGGTCACCGACTAGTAGTTGATTAATGGGGAGCGAAATCTCTACCCCGTTGCGAACAACATTGACCTTTACCTGAACACGTCCCAACAGTTCTTCCATCGTTTGATTGGCTCGGTACTCCTGCCAAAAACTTAGGAACACCGACGGCACGATGATCGCCAAAATAATCAGCCCATCGGTCACATCACCAACGAACATCGAAACGAATGTAGCTGCAATCAGTATCAGAATGATTGGGCTCTTGAACTGGCGAAGTAGTAGCTCAAGTGTCTTGTTCATTTCTTTAGACTATTCCGATTAACGGGGCTATCGTTATGGAATGAGTAAAGCATTGACCTACCTTCGGCTGGCCAACGCGGCCGCCCTTGTTCTGGCTGTTGTTTGGCAAGTTTCGGATCGACTCATTCATAACCTTTTCCGCCCCGGCGAGTACTTCGCCTACTTCACAATTCAGAGCAGCCTGATCGCCGCGGTTGTGCTCACGCTCACCGCTGTTCGCGAGCTTCAAGGTAAGGCTGATACCAAGACGCTAACGCTGGCAAGACTGAGCGTAAGCACCTACGCCATCGTTGTCGCAGTGGTTTACAACGCACTGCTCCGCGGCACCAAAGTTCTACCAGGCGACCCTGACTACGGTTACAACTGGCCGGTCGCGCCAAACGAGATTCTCCACGTCTGGGCTCCAATCTTCATCCTGCTTGACTTCGCTCTAACCATCACGGCCACCCAACTCAAGTTCAAGCAAATCTTCTGGGTTCTCGTCTTCCCTCTCGCTTGGCTCGCCTTCACCATCGTTCGCGGCCTCAACACCGACTGGTGGGCGTACTGGTTCCTAAACCCAAACGAGAAGGCCGGCGTTGTTGGTGTGGTTGCCTACATCTTCGGAATTATGTTCTTCATGTTGCTCTCGGCAAGCATCTCGCTCCAGCTCAACAGGCTGGCAAGCAAACGCAGCCGCTAAACAGGTAAACTTGAAAAGTTGCCTCGAGCAACTCCAGGAGAATTCGCCTAGTGGCCTATGGCGCACGCTTGGAAAGCGTGTTGGGTGCAAGCCCTCATGGGTTCGAATCCCATATTCTCCGCACAACTGATGTGAAAACATCAGTCGTTCACAAATGAGACAGTGAAAAAGCCTCCTGAGAAATCAGGGGGCTTTTGTCTTGCTGACGAGGGTACGATGGTAATCATTGCCCGAAAGTTGTGGAGTCAAGATGCGCGTTGGTTACGTTGTCCTTTATGTCACAGACGCTGAGGCTTGTCTAAAGTTCTGGACCGAAAAGGTCGGGATGGTCGAGAAGGGTCGCAAGCAGGCTGGCGAGTTCGCAATCGTCC
>JBDKLA010000141.1:0-2714 GCA_039795835.1 Actinomycetota bacterium
CGAGAGGTCCAGAAATAATGAAGTTTGTAGCCGTAACCGCCTGCATCACCGGAATTGCACACACCTACATGGCACAGGCCGCTCTTGAGCAGGCAGCCAAGAAGCTAGGTCACGAAATCACTGTTGAGACCCAGGGCTCAGCTGGCATCAACCCTATGAAGCAGGAACTAATCGATGCAGCCGATGGCGTCATCTTTGCAGTTGACCTTCAGGTCAAGGGACGTGAGCGTTTCGCGGGCAAACCTTTCATTGAGCTTGGTGTTGCCAAGGTTATCGGTGGCGACAAGGGCGTGAACGTGATGTCCGAGTTCATCGCAGCGATTGAGGCTGGAACCGCAGCCAAGGTTGCCGGCGACGCACCAGCAGCTCCGGCTGCAGAAGAACCAAAGGCTGAAAAGCCGGCGGGAGAAAAGAAGAAGGGATTCTTCGGAGGTTTGTTCGGGTAATACCGAGCGAAAAAAAACTTGAGCCACACCCCCGTGACTCAGGGTAACAATGAGGGCTTTAGGAGGCTCAAACATGAGTAGTGCTACTACTAGTGTTGGAACCCGCATCAGAACTTATCTGATGACCGGTGTTTCATACATGATTCCATTCGTTGCTGCAGGCGGTATTTTGATCGCTCTCGGCTTCTTGCTAGGTTCACTCGCTAAGGGTGGCGACCAGGCAAACGGTGGTATCCGTGCTTACGACGCAGTTGCAATGGGTGTACCTGTTGACGCTAACGGCGCAATCACTGGATTCAACTACGCAGACCTAGGTAACTGGGCATTCATCATTTTCTGGCTAGGTAAGGCTGCATTCGCATTCTTCATTCCAGTTCTTGCTGGATACATTGCGTTCGCAATCGCCGACCGTCCAGGTCTAGCTCCAGGTTTCGTTGCCGGTGCACTTGCTACCGGTCTAGACGGCAACCCACTAGGCACCGGTACCGGCTTCCTAGGCGCTCTAATTGGTGGTGCTCTAGCTGGTTACGTTGCTCTACTAGTTAGCCGCTGGAAGGTCGCAAGCTGGATTCGTCCGCTTATGCCTGTTGTAATCATTCCTCTACTAGCTTCGCTAGCTGCAGGATTTGCAATGGTTATCGTTCTAAAGGTTCCAATCAGCGCTGCATTCAACGGTCTAAACAGCTTCTTGGCTGCACAGTCTGGAACCGGTCTAGCTGTTATCGGTATCATCCTTGGTCTAATGATGGCATTCGACATGGGTGGCCCAGTTAACAAGGTTGCTTACGGTTTTGCTACCACTGGTCTAGCTGCTGCTCTAGCTGCTAACAACCCACAGGACCCACGTTTCGTAGTTATGGCAATTGTTATGGCTGCTGGTATGACCCCACCTCTAGGTATGGCTCTAGCAACCCTTCTAAACAAGAAGCTATACGACGACAGCGAGCGTGAAAACGGTAAGGCTGCTTGGCTACTAGGCGCATCGTTCATCTCTGAAGGTGCTATTCCTTTCGCCGCTGCTGACCCAATCCGCGTGATCCCTTCAATCATGGCTGGTTCGGCTGTTACTGGTGCAATCGTTGGTGCTGTGGGTGCAACCCTTCCAGCTCCACACGGTGGTATCTTCGTATTCCCTCTAGTTGGCAACCTTGCACTATACGTAGTTGCAATCTTGGTTGGTACCGCAGTTACTGCGTTCCTAGTCAACTTCCTAAAGGGTCTAAAGAAGTAATTCTTTAGCTACGGAAATTGGAAGGGCTCGGGAGAAATCCCGAGCCCTTTCGCTATGCTCGAAACATGGACGCAACTACCAGCCAGTTACTTTTCAACGCAGTCGGAATCATCATCGGCTTGGTAATCCTGCAGATTGTTTTGAAACAGTGGGATAAGCGCGTAAAGGCTAAGGAAGCCAAGGCTGCCGAGGCTGCCAAGCCTAAAAAGAAGTAGCGGGCTTAGGCCACTTCGCTAGTTAGACGCTCAACCAGTTCGGCGTATTTGTCCTGCGTTTGAGCCACAATTTCGGCTGGAAGCACCGGCGGTTCACCAGTCTGGTCCCAGTTGGCGGCAAGCCAGTTGCGAACAATCTGTTTGTCGAACGAGTCTTTGCGCTCGCCGCGATCCCAAGCTGCTTTCGACCAGAACCGTGACGAATCTGGGGTTAGTACTTCGTCGCCGAGGACGGTGTGACCGGTGGCAGGGTCGATTCCGAATTCAAACTTGGTGTCGGCCAGAATTAGGCCGGCGTGCTCAGCAAGCTCTGAGGCCTTGTTGAAGATCTCCAGGGATAGCGCGCGAAGTCTTTCAGCGTTGTCTAGGCCGATGATTTCAACCACTTTTTCGAAACTAATGTTTTCGTCGTGGTCGCCAAGTTCGGCTTTGAAGGCTGGGGTGAAGATTGGCTTAGGAAGCTTGCCGCCGAAAGTGAGGCCTTCAGGAAGTTCGACTCCGCAGATCTCGCCCTTGTCTTGGTATTCCTTCCAGCCGGAGCCGGAGATGTAGCCCCGGACCACACATTCGATTGGGAACATTTCGAGTTTGTTGGCGACTGTCGCGCGTCCTAGAACTTCTTCAGGAACAGGCACTTCGTGAGAAACGTGGTTCTCAACGGGAAGGCGGTCAAACCACCAGTTGGTGAGGGTGGTGAGGTGCTTTCCCTTGTTGGGGATGGCAGGCTCAAGCACGTGGTCGAAGGCGCTCACGCGGTCTGAGGCGACCACGAGAATCAAGTGGCTCAGGTTCGGGTCGTTTGACTCGTAAAGGTCGCGCACC
>JBDKLA010000142.1:0-7315 GCA_039795835.1 Actinomycetota bacterium
GGCTCTAGACCTCCAGGGTGGAACTCAAATCATCCTTAAGCCAACCGTTCAGGGTGGAAAGACCGTAAAGGCCGAAACTCTGGCGCAAGCGGTAGACGTCATTCGTCAGCGAATTGACTCCACCGGTGTTTCTGAAGCTCAGATTGTTACTCAGGGCGAGGGCAACGAGGCTGCCATCGTTGTTAGCATCCCTGGTAAGCCTTCGGAGTCAACACTGGAACTCATCAAGGCCAGCGCAAAACTAGAGTTCCGCCCAGTTTTGGTTACCGGAGCCGGTGCATCTGCACTGGTAACCCCACCAGCAACCAAGGCGAACCCAAAGCCAACTCCAACTCTTCCAGCATCAACACCGATTGCTACCAGTACGGCAGCGCCAACCGACAACAGCGACCTTAACTGGGTGAGTGCTGAACTTCAGGCTCAGTACGAGGCTCTCGACTGCACTAAGGAGTTCCGCGCGCCGGGTCAGGTAGACGACCCAGTTAAGCCTCTCGTTACCTGTGACCGCAGCCGAACCCAGAAGTTCATTCTTGGCCCAGTAGAGCTCGACGGTGACAAGATCACTAACGCTGTTTCAACCGCAGTGACTACCAGTCAGGGTTCCGCAACAGGTCAGTATGCTGTTGACCTAACCTTCAACTCAGAAGGAAAGACCACCTTTGGCAATGTCACCAAGCGCCTTTACCCACTAACTGCACCTCGCAACCAGTTTGCAGTTACCATCGACGGCTACATCATTACCGCACCAACGATTCAGGCCATTATCACCACCGGCACTGCTCAGATCACCGGAGGCTTCACCTCGGAATCTGCTACTGCGCTTGCGAACCAGCTAAAGTTCGGAAAACTACCAATCGGCTTTCAGGTTCAGAGCCAGGAAAACATTTCGGCAACGCTTGGTACCCAACAGCTTGAGAGCGGACTTATCGCAGGTGCCATCGGTATGCTCCTGGTCATCATCTACTCGCTGTTCCAGTACCGCGCACTTGCTTCGATCACCATTGGTTCATTGGCGGTCGCTGCAGTGCTTACTTACCTAACGATCACCCTTCTTTCTTGGCGAATGGACTACCGACTATCGCTCGCCGGTGTTGCTGGTCTGATCGTTGCGGTGGGTATTACCGCCGACTCCTTTATCGTTTACTTCGAGCGTGTGCGAGATGAATTGCGCGAGGGACGTCCGCTTTCGGTAGCTGTCTCAGCCGGTTGGAAGCGAGCTTGGCGAACCATTTTGGTTTCCGACGTTGTGAGCTTGCTAGCTGCCGGAACTCTTTACCTTCTAACCGTTGGTAACGTTCGAGGATTTGCCTTCACTCTCGGTTTGACTACCATCATCGACCTTGCGGTGGTGACCTTGTTCACGGTGCCATTGCTTGCACTGTTCGCAAACCTGAAGTTCTTCTCATCAGGCCACCCATTCTCTGGCTTTGAGATTTCCACTGCGACGGGAGAGCGTTATGTTGGCCGTGGACAGTTCCGCGCTGTAGACACCAGCGTTGCCAGAAACAAGAAGTCGAGCGGCGAATCTGCCAAGCGTCAAACAATTGCTGAGCGTAAAGCCTCTAGCACCAAGGGAGAGGCAGGGGAGCAGTAATGTCTAAGTTCTCTGATTTCGGTAACTCGCTGTACAACGGTGAACGTTCCTTCAACTTCACTGGTCGTCGCAAGGTCTGGTATTTGATCAGCGCCGTATTCATCGTGGTTTCGGCAATCCTTCCATTCACCCTTCACAACGGATACAACTTTGGTATCGAGTTCAAGGGCGGTTCCGAGTTCACCATCAGCGGTGGAGCGGCCAAGGGTACCGAGGTTGCTCGCAAAGCCCTGAGCGTTGAACTTCCAGGTCGAGAAGTGGTTGTTTCAACTATTGGAACCGACACCGTTCGCGTACAAACCCCTCAGCTCAGCGACACCAAGTCTGAAGAGGTTCGCAAGACTCTCGCGAAGGACTACGGTGTTGAGTCGTCGGCTGTATCTTCGAGCTTCATCGGTGCGTCTTGGGGTTCAGACGTAACCGGTAAGGCTCTAAACGGTCTGGTCTGGTTCCTAGCTCTAGCCGCGCTTCTAATGGCTCTCTACTTTAGAACCGTAAAGATGTCGATTGCTGCAATGGCAGCTCTGATTCACGACCTTTTGATCACCGCGGGTATCTACGGTTCGCTGGGCTTTGAAGTAACTCCAGCGGCAGTTATCGGTTTCCTTACAATTCTCGGTTATTCGCTCTATGACACCGTGGTGGTCTTCGACAAGATTCGTGAGAACACCGAGGACGTTGAACACAGTGAAACAGCGACCTTTACGGAGCGCGTGAACCTGGCTATCAACCAGACTTTGGTTCGTTCCATCAACACCACCGTCGTGGCCATCCTTCCGGTTGCTTCGATTCTCTTCATCGGTGCAATCGTCTTCGGTGCAGGAACTCTTCGCGACATTTCGTTGGCGCTGTTCATCGGTATGTTGGTGGGAACTTATTCGACCATCTTTATTGCAGCTCCGTTATACGCTCAGTTGCGTGAGAAGGAACCAAAGTTTGTTGCTGCTGCGGCTAAAGTTTTAGCCAAGCGTAACTAATAAAAGATTTGGAGTGTGATTGGCTATGACCGAAAACACTGCCACGGGTTCCATCCAAGCTATTCGTAGCGGTATCGGGCGTCTGTTTGGGCGTAACAACGCTCACAGCGCCGAGGTAAACGAACTACTTCGCGTTGTTAAGGCAAACCACCCAAAGTCTGACCTTTCGATCATCGAGCGCGCTTATTTAGTCGCTGAAGAAGCCCACGAGGGACAAAAACGCAAGAGTGGCGAGCCTTACATCACCCATCCGATTGCCGTGGCACAAATCCTCGCTGATTTGGGTATTGGGCCGGTCACCATTGCTGCGGCGCTCCTTCACGACACCGTTGAAGATACCGCCTACACGCTTCCGATGCTCCAAAAAGACTTTGGCGACGAAATCGCTTCGCTGGTCGACGGTGTTACCAAGCTGGACAAGGTGAAGTTCGGTGAAAATGCTCAGGCCGAGACCGTTCGTAAGATGGTCATTTCGATGTCAAAAGATATTCGAGTGCTGGTAATCAAACTTGCCGACCGTCTGCACAATGCTCGCACCTGGGGATTCGTAGAGTTGGAGAAAGCGCAGCGTAAAGCTCAGGAAACCTTGGAGATTTACGCACCGCTTGCTCACCGCTTGGGTATCAGCACCATCAAGAATGAGCTCGAAGAGCTTTCGTTCTCAGTTTTGTATCCGAAGGTTTACGAGGAGATCGTAAACCTGGTTCGCCAGCGCACTCCCAAGCGTGCCGAGTTCATCGATGGAGTTATTTCAACCATCGTGGAAGACCTCAAAGAGAACAAGATCAAGGCCAAAGTTGATGGCCGCCCCAAGCAGTACTACAGCATCTATCAGAAGATGGTGGTACGCGGTCGTGAGTTCGACGACATCTATGACCTCGTCGGCATTCGTATTTTGGTCGACACCGTTCGCGACTGTTATGGAGCGCTAGGCGCCATTCACTCCCGCTGGAATCCGGTACCTGGTCGATTCAAGGACTACATTGCGATGCCGAAGTTTAACCTCTACCAGTCCTTGCACACCACTGTGATTGGCCCGAGCGGTCGTCCGGTTGAGATTCAAATTCGCACTCACGAAATGCACCAGCGTGCCGAATACGGTGTTGCCGCTCACTGGAAGTACAAGGAGCAGGCCGGAACAACTGAAGTGACCGGTGAGGAAGATCTCGCTTGGCTAAAACACCTCACCGATTGGCAGTCCGAAACTCAAGACCCTGCGGAGTTCCTTGATTCCCTCCGCTTCGAAATCGGAGCCAAGGACGTTTACGTGTTTACTCCTAAGGGTAAGGTGGTCGGCCTTCCTACCGGAGCCACGCCAGTCGACTTCGCCTATACGATTCACACTGAAATTGGCCACCGAACCATGGGTGCAAAGGTAAATGGTCGCCTGGTTCCGCTCGAGACTCAGTTGCACTCTGGCGATGTAGTTGAAATTTTTACTTCAAAATCTGCCGATGCCAGCCCTAGTCAGGATTGGCTCAACTTTGTTGCCTCATCGAGGGCCCGAGCAAAGATCAAGCAGTGGTTCTCAAATGAGCGTCGTGACGAAGCTATCGAGAGCGGCAAGGAACTTATTGCCA
The DNA here is from genome assembly GCA_039795835.1 of Actinomycetota bacterium. GTDB lineage: Bacteria > Actinomycetota > Actinomycetes > Actinomycetales > Microbacteriaceae > Rhodoluna. Next base: position 4,152 of record JBDKLA010000142.1, read on the forward strand.
AGGCGATGCGCAAGCAAAACCTTCCGCTTCAGAGACTCATAGCTTCTGATGCCTTTGCGAAGCTCTCCTCAGATCTGCGCTACGGCGACGTTGAGTCACTTTATGCCGCGGTAGGAGAGGGTCACGTTTCCGCTCAGTCGGTCGTTGAGAAGTTGGCTTCTAGTGCCTCCGACGACGAAGACATTGTCGAGCCATTCCAACTGCCAGCTAGAAACATTTCGGCTGATCGCAAACGAAGTGACAATTCTGGAGTCTTGGTTCGAGGCGACGACGACGTCCTAGTCAAGCTTGCCCGTTGCTGCACACCGGTTCCTGGCGACCAAATTGTTGGTTTTGTTACTCGCGGTTCCGGGGTGTCGGTTCACCGCTCCGATTGCAAGAACGTTGCCGTGCTAGAACAAACGCCAGAGCGAATGATGGAAGTGTCTTGGGCTAAGAATGCCAAGAGCTTGTTCCTGGTAAACATCCAAATTGAGGCGCTTGACCGCGGGGGACTACTATCTGACGTTACGAGAGTTCTCGCCGAGCATCACGTAAACATTTTGTCGGCTTCAGTCTCCACTAGAAGCGACCGTGTTGCGCTAAGCAGATTCGTCTTTGAGATGGCGGATCCAGCCGTGCTTGAACACCTTCTGAATGCCGTGCGAAGAATCGACGCCGTTTACGACGTTTACAGAGTCAGCAACAACTAGTTCTTGGCTGCGGCCGAAACCACTTCGAGCCACGATTTGCGTGCTGCCAGTGCTTCGGTAAGTTCGGCAACCTTCTTCTTGTCGGTAGCCTTTGCAAGTTCGGCCTCAAGTTTGGTGATTGCCTCTTCTAGCTTGATTGTCACGTCGTCCTTGCGAGCCTTTGCAGCCGGATCGGTTGCCTTCCAGTGCTCACGTTCCGCGTTGCGAACTGCAGTTTCGATAGCCTTCAGCTTGTCTTCCGTCTTTGCTAGGTCGTTACGCGAAACGCGGCCGGCCTTTTCCCAACGATCCTGGATGCTGAGCAGAATCTGCTTAGCCTTAGCGAGGTCTTTGGCTGGGTCGATTGCCTTAGCTTCTTCTAGGAGTGCGAGTTTTGCCGCTAGTGCTTCACTCTGCGAAGCGGAAATAACCGCAACCTGCTCGCTCTTGGCTGCGTAGATGGTATCTCCGGCAGCCTTGAAACGCTCCCAAAGGGCGTCATCGCTCTTGGTGCGTCCAGCAGCTTTCCACTCGTCTAGGAGCTTGCGGTAGTCAACTACCGAGTCGGAACCCTTGGCAGCAAGTTCCTCTGCCTTCTTTACGATTGATTCCTTAGTTGCTTTTGCAGCCTTAGCCTTGTTTCCGGCTTCAGCGAAGTAAGCGCGTTTTGCCGACTCCAGCTTGTTTCTAGAAGTCTGGAAACGCTTCCAAAGTGCATCGGCTTCGGCCTTTGGAACACGTGGACCGTTCTTCTGGGCAGCCTGCCACGCTTCGAATAATTCGGTAAGAGTGGCGCTGACCTGCTTCCAGACAACCTTCGAAAGATCACCCGAAGCCAACTTCTCAACCTTGGTTACGATCTCTTCACGAGCGGCTAGTGCCTTTTCGATCTCTTCCTTGTTCTCTTCCTTCTTCAGGTTCAGAAGGTCCTGGATTTTTGGGGCCAAAGCAAGAACTCGTTCACGAAGTGACTGCAGATTCCCTACGGCGGAAGCATCGATTAGGTCAACCGTCAGCTTTGCTGCGGTTTTAGAAATCGATTCTGCATCAGCCTTTTTGGCAACGCGCTGTTCCAGTAGGCGCACGGCGCCCTCGAGTGCCTCGAACTTCTTGGTGAAGTATGCCACTGCCTCGTCTGCGGACACGTTAGGAACCTGGCCAACCTTACGTTCGCCGTTTGGCTCAATGACGTAAACGTTGTTCTCGGAATCGACGCGACCGAATTCGGTGGTTGACATGGTTTGCCTTACTTTTTGAGGGACTGGATTATTTTACCGTTACGTCGGCAAGGGTGATTGGGTTCTTTGGCTTGCCGTCTGAGCTACCATCAGCAGTTCCAAGCTTTGCAAGCTCGCGAATCGCGTTGATGTTTTTAGTAACTTTTCCAAATACGGTGTAACCGCCGGCGCTGTCCGATGGAATAAAACTTGAACCGTAGACGATGAAGAACTGTGAGCCCATCGAGTTGGCGGCACCAGACTGTCGAGCCATGGCTAGCACGCCGGCCTTGTAGATGTTGTCCTTAGGTGCGTTTTCAACCGGTCCGAAGTTGTAGCCAGGGCCACCGGTTCCGTCACCAGCTGGATCACCACACTGAAGAACATAGATGCTTGCCGTCGTAAGTCGGTGGCATCCGGTGGTGTTGAAGAAGCCCTTCTTCGCAAGGGTCACAAAGTTGGCAACCGCTTTTGGTGCCTTGTCTCCATAAAGTTCGAACTCGATTGGTTTGTCGGCAACCTTGATGGATCCGGTCCAAAGACGGTTCTCTGCGACGCTTTCGGCAGGGGCAGTGGCTGCTGGGGTTGGCTTCGGGGTTGGTTTTGGAACACCCGGACCAAAGTTGAAGTAGACCAACTGAGCGGAAATTGCTATCACTACTGCACCGAGGATGATTCCGATCGAAAGAAGATTGTCTTTGCGACGTGCTTCTTTGCGACCTTCAACTAGTGTCGATTTAACCTGGTAACCAGCAATTCGCTGCTCGGCTGCCTTAGATAGCTTGTTTTTTTGCTTGGCCAAAATTCCTCCAACTTTCTCGCCCTAGTTTACTTGAGCCTTAGTTCTTTGGTGTGTCGTAGCCTTGAAGAATGAACCTCCAAACAATCTTCGAATCAACTGAGCCGTTGGCCGCCCGGATGCGTCCTCGGACTGTTGATGAGGTTGTTGGTCAGGCGCAGGTACTGAAGGAAGGCTCTCCGCTATATCGTCTTTTGGCAGGGGAGACCAAAGGTTCACAGTCGCTAATACTCTGGGGCCCTCCTGGTACCGGTAAAACTTCAATCACCAATGTTTTGGCGTCCTCGAAAAATCGACGCCTCGTGCAATTGAGCGCAATCTCGGCGGGTGTAAAAGAGGTCCGTGAGGTTGTTGAAAAGGCCAAGTCGGATTCCGAGCTCTTCGGTCTTGAGACAGTGCTTTTCCTTGATGAGATCCATCGCTTTTCCAAGGCGCAACAGGATTCACTGCTGCCTTCGGTTGAGGCTGGCTGGGTGA
>JBDKLA010000143.1:0-3673 GCA_039795835.1 Actinomycetota bacterium
TCCTTAGTCGCGTCTCTGAAGTGAAGTTCGTACATAACCGAATCAGTGGCCTTGCCGCTGAAAGCAGGCTTGGTGTGGGTAGCCCAACCAGTTGGGTTAGTAAGGGCAAGGTTTAGAACCACTCCACGGTTTCCATTGATAGTTACCGAACGAGCGTAAGGATCAACAGCCTCTTCGGTGTTACCACCGACGGTGACGCGGTAGTTGTAAATCTGTCCGTGCTTGTCGCCGGTTAGCGAGGCAACCCAGGTTCCCTTGCTACTTGCGGTCATCGGAACAACTGTGGCATCTGCTGCAGCCTGAGTTGCAGAGTTATAGGTAACCAAATTCACAGCCGAGGCAGTTGGTGCCCAGACACGGAAGTCAGTCTTACTTGCACTGTAGGTTGCGCCAAGGTCGTCACCGGTGTAGGTGAAGTTGTCGATGAATGCTTGGCTGGTGAATACACCGGCAGCAACAGCCTTCTTAGTACCAAAAGAGTATTGAACGTCAGAGTAACTGTGACTCACGGTAATCGAACCACCAAGCGGGATGTCCGCATCGGTGGTCAATAGCCACTGGCGGTTACCACTGTCTGCAACAACGCTGCGAGAAATGATGTTTGGTGCACCAGCACCGGTAAGGGTAAAGCCATCACCAATCGCCTGTGTACCGGCTGCCTTACTTAGAGTGACCTTAATCGTTCTAAGAGTTTCGATGTTTGCTGCCCAGATTTTGGTAGGAATCGTAAAGGTTGAGTCGTTGTAGATGAGGCCGTCGCCCTGCTTGATCCAGATTTCGGCAGACTTGTTGTCGTCTAGTGGCACTACGCGGTCGAGGTCAACGTCCTTGGTCCAGCCGCTCTTCAGTCGAGGGATAAGTCCAAGCTCAGTAACGTTAGAGCTAATTGGCACCAGGGTGTCGACAAGAGCGAAACCGTCGCTGTCGAGATTATTGGCGCTAAAAGGTGTAACGGTGGAGTCTGGAAGTCCTACGCCCTTGTATGCCCAGAGCCAAAGACCCCATGAACCATAGTTCGGAGTAGGTGCATTTCGCTTGTAGTGCACGATCAGGTGTGCACACTGAGCGGTTGGGCAGGTGCCTGCAGCCTCTGCCGGTGGAGTAAAGGTAAAAATCGATGCAATCACGCCGAAAGCTGCAATGGCACTAAGGAATTTGTTTCTCAATTTTAGGCTTCGCACAAAGATCTACTTTCAATTTAGGTCGCTCCATAAATCTAATCCAAGGGTCTTTTTGAAGGCTATGGGGGCTATTGTTCGTTACCAAAAAGAGATAAAAATTAGGCCCTGACCAAAAGGTCAGGGCCTAATTTTTAGTTGCTTATGTTGTTACGGGGTAACAACAGCTGCAGGAACGGTTACCTTAGCGTTAGCCTTAGCGCTCGCTAGACCGGTTCCGATACCTGAAGCGCTTGCCTGTACGAATACTTCGTAGTCGGTAGCTTCTTCACCAGGTGCAACGGTTACGTCACACGAGGTTGCCATTGACCAGCTGAAGTCATCGATGTTGGCTTCGAAGATCTTGGTGCTAATTGTGCACTTGTTGTTCGCAAAACTAGCTCCACCCTTCTTTAGAGTTACAACGATGGTGTCTGGCTGTCCACCCTTTAGAGCTGCAGCGGTTGGACGTACTGGGGTAACGGTGATCTTGCCGTTTGCGTAGGTTGCAGTTGCACCGTAGCGACCGATAAACGATGGCTTGCTGTTGTAAGTAACGTCGAAGTTACCCTTCCAACCATCAGCTGGGGTGTTCGGACCAACGTTTACGTAGGCGTCAGTTGCGTCGTTTGGAATGATCCAGTCAACGCTCTGCTTTGCCCAGGTGTTGCTGGTGGTTGAGCGGCGAAGGATAAATCCGGTCGATGAGTATGGACCTACTTCTTTAGGAACGTTGATCAATGCAACGGCACCGTAGGCGTCGCTGGCGGTGAATGGAACACCTTCAGCGTTGTCTGGGACCTTGCCAGCGTAAGGGAAGACCTTACCGACCTTTACGTTCTTTAGAAGGGTTACACGGTTTACACCCTGGTTCCATGCCCAGAGGCTGAATCCAGCGTTCTGAACGGTTGCTAGAGGAGCGTTAACGTGAACCTTGATGGTGCGAGTTCCGGCCTTGAATCCCTTTAGAGGGTATTCACGAGCACCGGTACCAACGTTCCACCAGCTTTCACCAGCTGGGAAGATGTTGTCACCACCGAAAGGCTTGTCAGCTGAAGCAATTTCTGGCTTAGCAGGAACAGCGTTTGGATCTGCTGCCTGGCCATCCCATGACTCAGTGGTACGCATTACGTTGTTCAACGCGGTTAGCTTTCCAGGAAGAGTGAATTCTGCATAGACACCCCATGCGTCTTCGTTTACGAAGTTAGGAGTCCAGTCCTGGGTGTAAGCAACGCCACCGATGGTCTTGGTTAGGTTGCCAATAGTGTTGTCAGTTGGGTCAACACCGGCACCAGCACCCCAGTACCAAAGGTTCCACTGCTCAGCAACAGACTTAGGTACGTTTAGGTGAATCTTGAATTTGGTGGTTACTGGACCGGCAGCCTGAGCTGGGGCAGCTACGCTGACCAAGCTTGCGAACGCCAGACCAACACCAGCAGCAGCAGCGATAACGCGGCTTAGCTTCTTGTTAATCATTTATTCCTCCGTAGTAGGTTTTACATTCATCTTTGAATGTTGATGAAATGTAGGTCAAAAGTAACACCACGTGGCATTTGAAAAAGTGTATTTTTTGTCAAAAATGGTAGCGAAATGGTAACGATTGATTTTCTTAAACCGCGGTTCTAGCAAATCGTTCAATAAAAAATGGGTCCCCCAATCGGGAGACCCATTTAGTTTTTAGGGACTTCTAGGAGGTCTTTGAAGCGTTCTTTCGAGCCGAAACCGCGCGGGCGCGAACGTTCGGGTCTAGTTCAACCTTGCGGATTCGAACGGCTTCAGGGGTAACCTCCACGCACTCGTCTTCACGGGCGAACTCTAGGCACTCTTCGAGGCTGAGCTTCTTTGGTGGGGTTAGCGACTGGAATTCATCTGAAGAAGAAGCACGCATGTTGGTGAGCTTCTTTTCCTTGGTGATGTTTACTTCCATGTCGTCGGCGCGAGAGTTCTCGCCCACGACCATACCGCCGTAAACCTCGGTGGTTGGCTCAACGAAGAACGAGCCGCGCTCCTGAAGTGCGATCATTGCGAACGGAGTTGCTACACCGGCACGGTCGGCGACCATCGAACCGTTTTGACGGGTGACGATTTCGCCAGCCCAAGGCTCGTAGCCGGCCGAAATGGCGTTGGCGATACCGGTTCCCTTGGTGGTGGTTAGGAATTCGGTGCGGAAACCGATTAGTCCGCGCGAAGGAACTAGGAACTCCATGCGGGTCCAGCCAGCGGCGTTGTTCTGCATGTTCTTCATGCGACCCTTACGGGCGGCCATTAGCTGGGTGATCGAACCTAGGAACTCTTCAGGAACGTCGATGGTGATGTCTTCAACTGGCTCGAAAAGCTTTCCGTCAACGCGCTTGGTAACTACCTGAGGCTTACCAACGGTTAGCTCGTATCCTTCGCGACGCATCTGCTCTACCAAGATGGCTAGTGCGAGCTCACCACGACCCTGAACTTCCCAGGCGTCTGGACGCTCGGTAGGAAGTACACGAATCGAAACGTTACCGATAAGTTCCTTATCG
>JBDKLA010000144.1:0-8157 GCA_039795835.1 Actinomycetota bacterium
AGCTCGTGCATATCTTTCGCACCATCGCGCCCCACGTAGTCCACGCAGACATCTAGAGCGTGCGCGCCATCACGGGTCTGAGCCTTGGCGATCTCGATGCACTCGTCCCAATTTTCGGCAAGCATCGCTTCTCGGAAAGCCTTGGAACCGTTGGCATTGGTACGCTCACCAATGCTGAAGTAGGTAACCGTCTGGTCGTACGGTTGAAGCTGATAGAGGCTAGCCAAACCTGGTTCGGGTTCGAGGGTGGGCCTTGCTGGTTGGAGTGTCGTGACTGATTTCGCAATTGCCTCGACGTGCGCTGGGGTCGTTCCGCAGCAACCCCCAACCAGGCCGGCACCGAATTCCTTTACGAACGCAACCTGAGCCAAAGCGAGTTCATCAGCGGTTAGTGGGTAGTAAGCACCGTCTCCAGAGAGAATCGGCAGGCCGGCATTCGGCATTACCGAAACTGGCAGGGTTGAATGTTTTGCCAGGTAGCGTAAGTGCTCACTCATTTCTGCGGGTCCGGTCGCACAGTTCAAACCGATCGAATCGATACCCATCGCTTCAAGCGCTGTGAGGGCAGCGCCGATTTCCGAACCGAGAAGCATCGTGCCAGTGGTTTCGATGGTTACAGAAACGATTATTGGAAGTTTTTGAGACAGTGCAGCCATGGCTCGTTTTGCTCCGATAACCGAAGCCTTGGTCTGTAGCAGGTCTTGGGTTGTTTCCACTAGGACTGCGTCTGCGCCTCCGCGAATCAAGCCTTCGGTTTGTTCTTGGTAAGCATCCCTCAGTACCGAGAACTTCTCATGCCCGAGAGTCGGAAGTTTGGTGCCGGGGCCAACCGAACCGAGCACCCAGCGTTCTTCACCGAATTCGGCAGCAACTTTGCGAGCGATTCTGGCTCCGGCTTCGGCAAGTTCGGAGATTCGTTCAGGGATTCCATACTCGCTCAGGTTCGCGTAATTGGCTCCAAAAGTGTTGGTTTCAATTGCCTCGGCGCCGGCCGCAAGATACTTGCGGTGGATGCTCTCGATGATGTCCGGCCTCGTGATGTTGAGGATTTCGTTACAGCCTTCGAGTTGCTCAAAATCCTCCATCGAAGGATTCGCCTCTTGAATCATCGTTCCCATTGCGCCGTCGGCAACCACTACTCGCGTGCGAATGGCGTCAATTAGCGCTTGGGATCTGGGGTTGAACATCTCCTCAAGTTTACTTTGCGAGCCCTTTGATATGATTGCTAAATGGCGAACGCGAACCAACTAGTAGACATTCTCATGGATGCGAGCCGTCCAAGCGTTTCCTTCGAATTCTTTCCGCCCAAGGACCAGGCTGGCTTCGAAAATCTGCTGTCGAACTTCGCCAACCTTGAAACTCTAAAACCAGATTTTGCTTCGGTGACCTATGGTGCAATGGGATCGAACCAGGAGTCTTCGCTCGCGGTAGTTGAAAAGCTTGCAAAGCGCATACCTACCATCGCGCACTTGACCTGCATCGGCTCTACGAAATCAAAGATTGCCGAACTTCTGGGTCGCTATGAATCAGCAGGCGTCGCTGCAGTTTTGGCTCTTCGAGGTGATGTTCCAGCGAACTTTGAAGGTGATTCACTCGGCGAATTCCAGAATGCCAACGAGTTGGTTTCGGTAATTAGAGAACGCTCTTCTCTCGCGATCGGTGTTTCGGCATTTCCAGAAAAGCACCCGGAATCCCCCAGTTTTTCTCACGACATCGAGATTCTGAAGCTAAAGCAAGATAACGGTGCAAGATTTGCAATGACCCAGATGTTCTTTGACATCGAGGCTTACACTTCGCTTGTTGCGAATGCTCGCTCAGCCGGAGTAACCATGCCGATTGTTCCAGGGGTCATGCCCATCGCGAACGCGAAGCAGGTTCTACGAATGGCTGAAATGTCTGGGGCAGCCATCCCCACAGAGCTCATGAATGATTTGAACAGTGCCCACGACGACGCGGAGGCCAAGTCGATCGGAATGGCGTTCTCGGTTGAGCTTTCTAAGGAACTTTTGAACCGCGGGGCTCCTGGGCTTCACATTTTCACGCTCAACCAGTTCACTTCGGCGAATGAACTCATCACCGGAATTGGCCTAGCCTAGCCTTTATTGTCCAGCCACTCGCCTAGTCTGAACCTGTGAGTGAAGAAGATCTATTCGAAATCCCCCAAACGCTTCCGGAATGGGCTACCAAACCGATTGCCGTATTCGACCTTGAGACCACCGGCCTCGACCACAAGAAGGCGAGAATCGTTACCGCCTGCGCGGCGCTTCTGAATCCGGACGGTTCGGTCAACGGCTCAGATGTTGAATGGTTAGCCAATCCAGGTATCCCAATTCCGCCCGAGGCTTCTGCCGTACATGGCATTACCGATGAAATAGCGCGGGAACGCGGTCAGGACCTCGCTGAAGTGGTTAGGGGCATCATCGAAACTCTCGGTGGGTATTTCGCGAAGGGTATTCCTGTGGTGGCATACAACGCTCCTTACGATTTCACGATCCTTCGACAGCACGCTGAGGATTTCGGAATCCCCTGGCCGGAAAATCCCTCACCAATTCTTGACCCGCTAGTTCTAGACAAAAAGTTGGTCCAGTTCAGAAAAGGTAAACGCAAGCTGGAAATCGTTGCCGGCTATTACAACGTGGTGCTTTCAGACGCTCACAATGCAACCGCGGACGCGATTGCAGCGGGTCGTATCGCTCAGGCAATGGCCGCACAGTTCGTTGATCAACTCGACATTCCGTTGATTGAACTGCACACCAAACAAGCTATTTGGTCTCGCGAGCAGGATGAATCTTTCGCTAAGTTCATGCAGGGAATCAACCCAGACTTCAAGCCGGTATTCGGCTGGCCCGAGAAGCCGCGGGCATAAAAAAAGACCTCACGATGTGAGGTCTTTTTCTTTGAAGCTTTACGCTCCGAAGTTCTTGTAGCGTGCGTTGAAGCGCTCGACACGGCCAGCTGCGTCCATGATGCGCTGCTTACCGGTGTAAAACGGGTGCGATTCCGAAGAGATTTCAACATCGTATACAGGGTAGGTGTTTCCATCTTCCCATTCGATGGTCTTGGTGCTGGTGATGGTCGAACGAGTTAGGAATGCAACACCCGAAGCTAGATCGCGGAAAACGATTGCTTCGTACTTTGGGTGAATCTCAGCCTTCATGATTAATCCTCAGAGAAAAGTCTTGTTTGTTGCGATGGCAACCTTAGAACTATACCAAAAAACGTGAAGAATGACTAGCGCTAGCTGGCGCGAACTTGGAAGCGACCCGCTTCTCGAGTAACGTGCAGGCCAAAACCAAAGGTTTCGCTCAGCAAATCACCGGTTATGATGTGGTCAATTTCACCCTGGGCAACGACAGAACCCTGATTTAGCAGCAGCGCATGGGTGAAACCGACTGGGATTTCCTCTAGGTGATGAGTAACCATGACCATCGAAGGGGCAACACTTGAAGAAGCATATGCACCCAGAAGTTGCACGGTCTGCTCTCTAGCTCCCAAGTCAAGACTGGCAACTGGCTCATCAAGCAGCAGAAGTTCTGGGTCGGTCATAACCGATCTGGCTAACTGAACTCTCTTGCGCTCTCCATCACTCAAGGTTCCAAATGCGCGATCGGCGTGTTCACTGAGGTCCCACTCTGCCAGGACGCGTCGTGCGCGCTTCTCATCGATATCCTCGTAAGTTTCCGTCCATCGGCCGGTAATGGCGTAACTAGCAGTCATGACAGCGTTTAGGACGGTTTCCGAGTTTGGAATGTGCGAAACCAATGCGCTGGAGGCAAAACCAACGCGAGTGCGAAGGTCGAAGACGTTTACTCCCCCGAGTCGCTCGCCAAGGACAAAGGCATTTCCAGTGGTTGGCTGAATTTGTGCAGCGGCAACCTTAAGTAACGTGGTCTTTCCGGCGCCGTTCGGGCCAACGATTACCCAACGTTGGTTGTCAGAAACTTGCCAATCGATGTTCGTCAGGATGGATGAACCATCGCGTACAACTGAGACAGATTGGAGATCGATTGTTAGTGGCATGGAACGAGCCTAAGCGAAAGCTTCGATTGCCTGGCGATAGACCGCCAGGGTTTCTTCGCCAATTTTGTCCCAGCTGAAAAGATTCTCAACTCGTGAGCGACCGGCTAGGCCCATGGCCTGAAGATCTGACTCTTCGAGGGCCTTGTTTAGGGCAGCGGCCGTATCAGACACGAACTTTGCTTCATCTAGCGGCTTACCACTTCCGTCTTGAACCTGTTCGATAGGAACCAGCAGGCCGGTCACGCCGTCTTCGACGACCTCGGGGATTCCCCCAGTGGCTGTAGCAACTACAGGAATACCGCAGGCCATTGCTTCAAGGTTTACGATTCCCAGTGGCTCGTAAATTGATGGGCAGGCGAACACGGTTGCCGAAGAGAGGACCGCGATCAGTTCGGTACGGCTCAGGTGACGTTCGATCCAGATGACGCCAGAACGAGTCGATTTCAGTTCGTCAACCAGTTCAACAACACGCTGTTGCATCTCTTTCGTGTCTGGAGCACCCGCACAAAGCACAATCTGCACGTCGCTTGGAAGTTCCTTGGCTGCCTGTAGCAGATATGGAAGGCCCTTCTGTTGGGTGATTCGGCCCACGAAGACCACCGAGCGAGCATCGGGATTCACGCCGAGCGAACGAACCAAATCGGGGTTGTTTGCATTCTGGAAAGCCGAAAGATCGATTCCATTGTGAACGACGGAAACTTTGGCTGGGTCTATCTGCGGGTATGAGCGGAGGATGTCGGCTTTCATTCCGTGGCTGACGGCGATGATTCCGGTAGCCGACTCATAGGCGTTACGCTCAACCCAGCTCGAAACGGCATAGCCCCCGCCGAGCTGTTCGGCCTTCCAGGGGCGTAATGGCTCCAAGCTGTGAGCGGTAATCAGGTGAGGGATGCCGTAAAGCTCCCCAGCGATTTGTCCGGCGAAATTCGCGTACCAGGTGTGGGAGTGAACGAGATCGGCTCCCGAGATGTCGTCCACCATTGACAGGTCGGTTGCCATGGTTTGAATTGCAGCATTACTCGAGTCGAAATTGTGTGGATGACCGTACGATTTCGTATCTTTTTCATCACGATCGTCTCCGAAGCAACGCACCTGTACATTGGTTGTTTTTCGAAGAACTCTCACTAATTCAGCGACATGTACGCCCGCTCCGCCGTAAATAAAGGGCGGATATTCCTTAGTGATTAGATCAACTCTCATGTCGCTATGTTAACTACATTTTCGGGAATGGCATTACTATCCCAAATATGGCAACACGAAGAATTTTTGGAATGGTCCTAGCTGGTGGCGAAGGTAAGCGACTCATGCCGCTAACCGCGGATCGCGCCAAGCCAGCTGTTCCGTTCGGCGGAAGCTACCGACTTATAGATTTTGCACTCTCAAACCTGATCAATTCCGGTGTGCGAAGGATTGTGGTTCTGACCCAATACAAGTCGCATTCACTCGACCGACACATTTCCCAGACTTGGCGAATGTCTCCCCTACTGGGTTCGTATGTCGCATCCGTGCCAGCTCAGCAGCGTCTCGGAAAGCGTTGGTTCTCTGGCTCGGCCGACGCAATCCTTCAAAGCATGAACCTGCTGTCAGACGAGACCCCTGACTATGTAGTGGTCATTGGTGCTGATCACGTTTACCGTATGGATTTCGACCAAATGATAGACGCCCACATTGCTTCGGGTAAGGGTGTAACGGTTGCTGCGATTAGGCAGCCAATGAGTTTGGCTAACCAATTCGGTGTGATCGAAGTCGACTCATCAGATCCTGGAAAAATCGCCGCTTTCCGCGAGAAGCCGTCCGACCCTAAGGGCCTGCCAGATTCACCTAATGAGGTTTTGGCGTCTATGGGTAACTACGTTTTTACCGCCCAAGCTTTGATTGACGCCATCGAGCACGATGGAACCCTGGACGACTCCTCGCACGACATGGGTGGTGACATCATCCCTTACATGGTTAGCCGAGACGATGCCGGCGTCTACGACTTCACCTTCAATGAGATCCCTGGGGCTACGCATCGTGACAAGAGCTACTGGCGAGACGTTGGAACCATTGAGTCATACTTCGACGCTCACATGGACCTAATCAGCGTTATGCCGGTCTTTAATCTCTACAACAACGAGTGGCCAATCTTCACCCAGCAGATCAATTTGCCACCTGCCAAGTTCGTTCATGACGGCGAAGGTAACCAGGGACGCACTACCGATTCGATTGTTTCCCTTGGAACAGTTGTTTCAGGCGGTATTGTTGAGCGCTCGGTTCTGTCACCTTGGGTGAAAGTCAACTCCAACGCTCTGATTACTGATTCGGTACTTCTCGATGGAGTCGTGGTCGGACGTAATGCAACTGTGCGCCGAGCAATTCTCGACAAGAGTGTTGTAGTTGCGGACGGTGCCGGAGTAGGTGTTGATCGACAGCGTGACATTGATCGCGGGTTCACCGTTACCGATAGCGGCATAACCGTGGTTGCCAAAGGTACACTAGTCACACCTTGAGTTACCGTTTAGTTGTAATGGATGTAGATTCCACTCTCATCCAAGATGAAGTCATTGAACTCCTCGCAGATTTTGCCGGCACCCGTGCCGAGGTCGCTGCCATCACGGAGTCAGCGATGCGCGGTGAACTGGATTTCGAACAATCCCTCCGCACGCGCGTTGCTACGTTGGCCGGGTTAGATGAATCCGTGCTGGAAAAGACCTACGAGAGCGTGAGACTAAGTATTGGGGCTAAGGAACTAATAGCGGCAGTACACGCCGCTGGAGGCCGCGTGGGAGCCGTTTCTGGTGGGTTCACACAGATCCTCGAGCCTCTAGCCAAGGCACTCAATCTGGATTACTACAGAGCGAACCAGCTCGAGATTGAGCATGGAAAACTAACCGGTCGAGTTGTCGGTAAGGTGATCGACCGTAAAGCTAAGGCAGAAGCTCTAATCGAGTGGGCGGCCGACTTCGGTGAAGATCCAGCTTGGGTTGCTGCAATCGGTGATGGAGCAAACGATCTAGACATGTTTGAGGTTGCCGGTCTTTCATTCGCCTACAAAGCAAAGCCGTTGGTGCGTGAAAAAGCTGATGTAGCAATAGATATCCCGGACTTATCTCTGGTTATCCCCCATCTAAAACTTAAATAAGTAATGCCCCACAAGTGCGGGGCATTACTTCTATGAGAGTTAGGCACCGGTTGAGTGCAAACCGCCATCTACGTGAATAAGTTCACCGGTGGTTGCAGGGAACCAATCCGAAAGTAGAGCGATGATGCCACGAGCGGCAGCCTCGGTGTCGGTTAGGTCCCAGCCAAGAGGAGCGCGGTCTGTCCAAAGCTCTTCCATGGTTGCAAACCCTGGGATGCCCTTAGCTGCGGTAGTGCGAAGCGGGCCGGCCGAAATTAGGTTTACGCGGATTCCGTCCTTGCCCAGGTAACGTGCGAGGTAGCGGCTGGTTGACTCGAAGGCTGCCTTGGCGACACCCATCCAGTCGTAGACCGGCCAGGAAACGGTTGCGTCGAAGGTAAGACCTACGACCGACGAACCACGAGTAAGAATTGGTTTAGCCGCCATGGTGATCGACTTCAACGAGAACGCCGAGACCTGTACTGCGGTTGAAACGTCTTCCCACTGGGTCTCGAGGAAGTTTCCACCCAGAGCGGTCTGAGGTGCGAAGGCAATAGCGTGAACAATTCCATCAAGGTGTGGAAGGTGCTCGCGAACGCGGGACTCAAGTGCTGCAAGGTCTTCGTCGTTGGTAGCGTCAAGTTCGATAACCGCACAAGGAGTTGGAAGACGCTCAGCGATCTTCTGGGTGATTGGAAGCATGCGACCGAAAGAAGACAGAATGATTTCTGCTCCCTGCTCTTGGGCCAGCTTGGCTACCGAAAACGCAATCGACGCCTCGGTTAGAACGCCAGTGATCAGTAGTTTCTTGCCTGCTAGTAGAGACATTTCAATTCCGTTCTTTAGTGATGAAGATATATTCGCATGAAAAGGGCGAATATCCGTGGTTTAGTGGCCCATGCCCACTCCGCCCTCCACTGGGATAACTGCACCGGAAATGTATGCCGCATCGTCGCGAGCAAGCCAGGTAACAACCTTTGCGACCTCGCTTGGAGCGGCAACGCGGCCGGCAGGGATACGGCGCTTGTAGTCTTCTT
>JBDKLA010000145.1:0-4948 GCA_039795835.1 Actinomycetota bacterium
TGGTGGCGCTCCGCCGTCATCTACCAGATCTACCCTCGCTCTTTCGCAGACGCTAACGGCGACGGCATCGGTGACCTGCCCGGTATTACGTCTCGGTTGGGTTCCCTGAAGTCGCTTGGTGTGGATGCAGTTTGGCTTTCACCGTTCATGCGTTCGCCACAGAAAGATGCCGGCTATGACGTCTCGGACTACTGCGACGTTGACCCTATCTTTGGCACCTTGGACGACTTCGACAAGATGCTGGCAACGGCTCACTCGCTCGGCCTTCGAGTACTAATTGACCTAGTACCTAACCACACCTCAGACCAGCACGAATGGTTTAAGCGAGCAGTGGCTGCAGGCCCGGGTTCACCGGAACGCGAGTTCTACCACTTCCGCGATGGAGATACTCCGCCCAACAATTGGCAGTCCATGTTCGGTGGCCCAGCCTGGACCCAGCTTCCAGACGGACAGTGGTATTGCCACCTGTTCGACTCATCGCAACCAGACCTTAACTGGGAAAACCCAGCGGTTCAAGAAGCCTTCGAAGACATTCTTCGTTTCTGGCTTGATCGCGGAGTAGACGGATTCCGCGTGGACCAACCTCACGCCATGGGTAAGGCCGAGGGACTCCCCGACCACCCGGATGTAGAGAGAGCCGGCGCCGGCTTCATCGAGGGTGAACCAAGCCCGCCGATGTGGTTCCAAGAATCGGTTCACCCGATCTTCCGCCGCTGGCGCAAGATTCTAGACAGCTACCCTGGCGAGCGCGCGATGTGTGGTGAAGCCTATGTTTTGCCGCTCAACTTCATGGCCAAATGGGTTCGCCCAGACGAGTTCCACCAAACCTTCAACTTCCGATACCTCGACTCCCCTTGGACCGCCAAAGATATTCGCGCCACCATCGACGAATCCTTTGAGGCGTTCGGCGCAGTGGGAGCACCAAGCACTTGGGTGCTTTCGAACCACGACGTAATGCGTCACGCATCGAGAATGGGTGGCGACTACGGCAGAACCACCGCCAGCGATGGCGTTGGCCCGAACAACCCGCAGCCAGATGCCGAGCTTGGCCTAAAGCGCGCCGTGGCAGCAACCCTGTTCACACTCGGGCTCCCTGGCTCGATGTATTTGTACCAGGGTGAAGAACTAGGGCTACCCGAACACACCACGCTCGAACCAGAGTTCCGCCAAGATCCAACCTTCGCTCGAACCAATGGTGCCCGCGTGGGTCGAGATGGTTGCCGCGTGCCTCTGCCTTGGGAATCGAACGTCAACGAGTCGAACGGATTCAGCCAAACCGGAGCCTCGTGGCTACCTCAGCCAGCAAGCTATGCAAACTACGCGCGCGATCTGCAGGAAGGCGTTGAAGGTTCAACGCTGGAAACCTACAAGCAGGCTCTACGCACACGCAAAGAACTCGACCTCGGTCACGGAACCTTCGAGTGGGTAGAAGAACTTTGCGGCCCCAACTCACTCGCCTACCGAAACGGCAAACTTCTTGTAATTCACAACTTCGACACTGCTGAAACCACCTGGGAATTAGATCATTAAGGCACAGAACCTCGGATTCCTCCGAGGTTCTGCCATCACGGTTTTACCCGCTTAGGAACTTGATTACCGCTTGCACTATTGCACTTCCGAAGAAGCCATAGGCGAGTTTCACCAAGCTTGCTGGGATCCAACGCTTTCGCATTCTCACGCCCCTCAGTACTGCGTACTGACGGTCTACACTCCAGTCGGCTCCATTGATTGCGCATCAAAGAAGTGCTATCGTTACCAGTAACTTGTTAAGTTCTGGATGGCTGGAGCCATCTTGAAATTAGCCGCTCTGGTGGCTAAGGAAAAGGCCCGCTGTTACGGGCTTTTTCCATTTAACCGTCCTGCCCGCGCAGCCAGCAGGGACCAAACAAGTTTGTTTGAGAATCTGGGCCACTTTTTGTTATCCACAGCCAGAGGTTAGGCTTGATTGGTGTTTAAGGTTTGGCTCTCTCGGTTCGAGGCGTTCGTCCTAGCCAACCTGAACAAGGTTTGGGTTGTTGCCCTGATTGCTGCTTTTGTGGCAGCTTTGACCACACTCACCGGCATCACCTTGGTTGAAGGGCCTGAGCCGGCTCTCACTTTTCCAACTTTTTACCAGGACGATCAGGGTCAGGTTTTTGGGCCAACGGTTACCGCACCGATTGACCCAGCTCACTTCTGGGTGGGTAACTCTTGGAAGTTTTCTTCCATCTGGGGCGACTCGATGTATTACCGTTACGGCACTTTGCACGGTCTCGACGGCGTGATTGCTCCCTACCGTTACCGAATCTTCCCGATTTATCTGTCGCAGCTGATTTTCTCGTTTAACCGCGATGAGCAGTTGTCGTGGGTTTTGATGAATGTCTTTGCGGTTGCCGGAGCGGCTGCGATTACCTCTTACCTAGCGGTCAAGGCGCTTAAAGCTCCGGCGGGATTGGCTATCGTGGTGCCCGCACTGATCTGTGCTCTGCCACCGATTATGTATACGGTTGGTTTCATTGCAGTGGATCCGCTAACCGTTTTCTTCTCGGCACTGATTGCTCTGGCGCTTTGGAAGAAGTCGGTACCGATTTTCCTAGTTGCCGCAGTTGCCGGTGTTCTCACAAAAGAGATTCTGGCTGTTGCTGCCGTTGCCTGGTTCCTTCAGGCGTTTAGCGAGTTCCGCAAATCCAAGAAATTGAAGCCATTCATTCAGCAAGTTGCTGTTGCAGCCGTTCCAGTTTTGGCGTTCATCACCGTGCGACTCGTCATGGGTGCGCCGATTCTGGAAGTGAACTACGGATTCGACCTGGCCGCCGGTGAACTGCCAAACTACTGGACCCGCTTTGGCTCGTGGGATGGAATTTACACTTTCGTGGTTTCCATCCTCGGAGCCTGGACGTTCCTTTGGTTCGGCATTGCAAAGTGGAGGAGCCTTCGTTGGATGAGCTCCTACGCCTTCCTAATGCTCGGCGGCCTCTTGGTTTCGGCGGCACTGTTCTCCAGCCGCGTCATGAGAATCATGGCGCCACTGGGACCAATGCTTGCGCTAGGTCTGATCGCTATTTTGCAGACTTACGCGGCCACCAGAACTTCTCGCCGGAAATAAACGCGAGCGCTGGAACCACCACGGTTCGAACCAACAGGGTGTCTAGTAGCACACCGATGCAAACAATTACACCGATCTGAGTTAGCGCAATCAGCGGCAGCACACCTAGGACGGCGAACACCGCGGCGAGCAAGATACCCGCACTGGTGATCACACCACCGGTTGAGCTCAGCGCCTTGATCATGCCTTCACGTGGGCCAAGCTTGCGCGACTCTTCCTGAGCTCTGGTGACGAGGAAGATGTTGTAGTCAACACCCAGTGCCACGAGGAACAGGAACGAGTAGAGGTAGACCGATAGGTCTAGTGCCGGGAACTTGAACACGTTCTCGAACACCAACCAACCGGCACCGAGCGAGGCGAAGAACGATGCCACAACCGTGAGTAGTAGCAGCACAGGAGCCACGAGCGAACGGAGTAGCAGAACGAGTACCAGGAACACGAGCGCGAGAATCATCGGGATGATGAGACCCTGATCGTGGGCGTAGGCGTTCTTCACGTCGAGCGCCTGGGCGTCCTGGCCACCGACCATGGCATCCGCACCATCGATGGTTTTGACTTCGGCACGAATGTCGCGAATCGACTGATAGGCAGCTTCCGAACGGCTGGCACCGGTCAGTACTACGTCAATCTTTCCGATTTTGCCGTCGGTGAGGGTTTCAAATACCGGTCCGCGGTCGGTGATGGTCACCTTCTGAGCGATCTCCACCGAGGCCACGCCGTCGATGCCCTTGATTGCGTTGGCAACATCGTCCAGCTTGTCTTTATTGGCAACCACAACGGTTGGGTTGGTGGTTCCGGCAGGGAACGACTTCGATAGCAACTCAACACCGGCCACGGCCTCAGGCTTCTTGAGGAACTGGTCGGTTGCCGACAAACCAATCTTGAGGTTTAGGCTACCCAGGGCTAGTGCCGCTAGGACGAGCACGCCACCAACCGCGACCCAGCGAGGACGCTTGCTGACACCGCGACCAAGTTTGGCCCAGAGACCGTTGTCGGTCTTGTTGACTCCGCCAACCTTCGGGGTGAGCGGCCAGAAGATCCAGCGACCGAAGCTCACGAGCGCTGCCGGCAGCACGAACAGTGCGCTGATTAGCGCAACCACGATACCAACGGCACATGCCAAACCAAGTGCACGGGTTCCGGCGAGGTCGGCGAACGAGAGAGTCAGCAGAGCGAGGATTACGGTTCCGCTCGAAGCCACAATCGCCTCAAATGATTCACGCCAGGCAACCGCCATCGCCTCTCGCCGGTCGGCGAAGCGAAGTAGCTCTTCTCGATAGCGAGAGATGAGCAGAAGCGCGTAGTCGGTTCCGGCACCGAACACCAGAACCGAAAGGATTCCGGTCACTGACCCGTCGAGGGTGATGCCCAACCAGTTGGCAACGGTTCCGGCCAAGATCTGGGCCATGCGGTCGGCGCTACCAACAACGAGCAGTGGAACTAGCCAAAGAATTGGGCTGCGGTAGGTGACCAGGAGCAGAAGGATAACCACCATTCCGGTGACGATAAGCAGAGTGGTGTTGGCGCCCGCGAAGACCGCGGCAATGTCGGCCTGGAATCCTTCTGGACCGGTGAGCTTCACCTGAAGACCATCTGGCAGACCTTTCTGGGCAACGGCGCGAAGGTCGGCAACTCGAGCTTTAATTTGTTCGGAGTCTTCGATTTTCGAAAGAGGCAGAGCCACAACCGCAGCCTGTCCGTTTTCAGAAAGCGTTACCGGAGGAACGAAGTTTTTGTCATTTACCTTGACGTTGCTGTACTTGAGGAAGCGATCGGTGACCGGGTTTTCATAAGTAACCGGCTGTGCTGCAATGAAGGCTGGGCAGGCAGGTGCAGGAATGGTTGGCGGGCAAACCACGTCGA
>JBDKLA010000146.1:0-4515 GCA_039795835.1 Actinomycetota bacterium
CTGCAAGATTCTTCTAACCAAGGCGGTGTCTTATGTCGACTAGAAAGGTTTCAGCCGACCAGGCTTACCAAGTCTTCAAGCAAGACCCATCGATCAAGCTAACCGCCGAGCAGGTGGATGCGGTTGAGAACGCGGCCACCGACTGGCCAAGCCTTGTAGTTGCCGGTGCTGGTTCTGGAAAAACCGAACTCATGGCAACCCGAGTGGTTTGGTTGGTGGCGAATGGCATCTGTAAGCCCGAGCAGGTATTGGGTCTAACCTTCACCCGCAAGGCAGCCTCGGAACTTTCACGTCGTATCAACAACGCGCTAACCGAGCTTGCCAAGAGCGACCTCTGGCCGCTCGAGTCTAAAGATTTTGCATCGCCAAACATCACCACATACAACTCCTATGCGAACACCCTCTACCGCGACTACGCACTAGCGCTCGGCTACGAAGACGACGCAACCCTGCTCACCGAAGCTGGTCGTTACCAGCTGGCCCGAGAGGTTGTGCTGAAGTACGGCGAGGCGATTGATCCTCGAATCATCGAAGCTGACCTCTCAATCAATGCAGTTGTCGAAGGCGTTCTCGGTTTGGCAGGCGCAATGAACGACCACGGAGCTCGCCCAGAAGAAATCGAGCGCGAGGTTGCCAAGCTTTACAACACCATCGCGGCTCTACCAGCTGGTAGAGCGAAGGTAACTCCGGAGCAACCAATCGGCTCAACCCTTCTCGGGTTATTTGAAGGGGCGCTCCACACACCGATGCTCGCGAAGCTGGCCCAGGCGTTCATCGAAGAGAAGCGTCGCCGCGGCTACATCGACTTTTCCGACCAGGTTGCACTTGCCGATCGCGCGGTTCGAGAACTCGGCGAAACCGTTCGTCTGCGGGAAACCACGCAGTACGAGCAAATCCTCCTCGACGAATACCAAGACACCAGCACTCTTCAAACCAGACTTCTCGCTGGGCTATATGCCGGTAAGTCGGTATTCGCGGTGGGCGACCCAAACCAGTCGATCTATGGTTGGCGTGGTGCCAGTGCATCGAACCTCGGCGACTACCTAGACACCTTCGGAACTCCGGAACGCAAGGTTCGTCAGTTCCCGCTGACCACCTCTTGGCGCAATCCAAAGGTTGTGCTGGACCTTGCCAACACGATTCTGGAACCGCTGGGCCACCCAGCACCATTCCTTGCCGATCGTCCGAAGCTTGCAGAGGTCGAAGTTCGCCCACTTCGTGCACCAGACCACGCCTCCGATGGCGACATCACAGTCAAGTTTGCCGAACGTACAGATCAGGAAGCCAAGTTTGTGGCTCAGTGGCTCAAAGCCAACCTGGAGGTTGAGGCGGGGGAGAAGCCTCGCACCGCAGCTGTGTTGATGCGTTCACGCGCACTCATGTCTGATTTTGAGAACGAGCTACGAGACGCTGGCCTTGCGGTTGAGGTTGTTGGAATTGGTGGGCTGCTTGAGTCTCCGGAAATCGTAGACCTCGTAGCTGCACTTCGTGTGATCCACTATCCGAGCGCCGGCGCTCACCTGATGCGCCTGCTCTCTGGCCCGCGTTGGCAGGTTGAACCTAAGGATCTAGAACGTCTTAGCCGTTACTCTCGTTCGTTAGCTAACTTCTGGAACCGTGGCAATGCAAAGGTTTCCGGCGCTGAGGCCGAGGCATCAATCATTGATGCCCTCGACTACATTCTCGAAGACGAAGACGACGACCGCATCCCAAACTTCTCGGAACGTGGACTGGCGGCACTCAAGGATTGCGCAAAGTTGCTCCGTGAACTTCGTTTGCGAACCGGCATGCCCTTGCCAGAATTCGTGCGAGCTGTTGAGCAGGAGCTCTGGCTCGATATCGAGCTAGCTGCGAATCCGAAGCGAATCGACCCGATGGCAAACCTCAACGGCTTTGCCAACCTGGTCATGGGTTACGCCGAAGGTTCACACCCAACTCTTGGAGGGTTCCTCGAGTGGCTGGAATATGCCGATCAGCGAGACCGCTTCGAAACTCCGGCGGTTTCTGCTCGTCCAGGGGTGGTTCAGTTAATCACCGCTCACGCTGCAAAGGGTCTCGAATGGGATTTGGTTGCAGTGCCAACGCTGGTCGAGGGAACCTTCCCAGGCGTTCAGAAAACGGTCGGTTGGCTCACCAAGGGTGAGTTGCCATTCCCGCTTCGCGGAGATGCAAACTCTCTTCCGATGATTGACCTTTCGGGGTGCTCAGACCAATCCGCTGCCACCAAGGTGCTCAAGGCTTTCAAGGAAGACCAGCGCGAATACCTTCACCGCGAAGAGCGACGAGTCGCCTACGTGGCCATGACGCGCCCCAGAAAGAAGCTTTTGCTTTCGGGCTCTCGTTGGAAGCCAGGGGTTTCGGAAGCGAACAAGCCAAGCCGATTCCTGATTGAAGCAGCCATGATTGAGGATCCTCGAGTAACTGTTATCGACAAAACCGATGATCCGCTGAACCCGCTGCCGCTGTACGAGCACGTTGAGACCAACCCGATTGATGCTGCCGAGATGGTTGTGGTTTGGCCAATGGAGCCGCTGGGTGAGCATCACCGCGCAAAGGTTGAGAAGGCCAAGTCTGAGGTGGAGGCAGCCATGGACAGCGCACCACCGAGCCGACAGGCGATGGACGAAAAGATCGACAGACTGTTCGCCGAGCGAGCCGAACTTGAACGCCGCTCAAAACAGGTGAAACTGCCGGTTCGCATTTCAGCTTCCAGATTCAAGGAGTTCATCTTTGATCTTCCAAAGATCATTCAGATGCACAAGCGCCCAATGCCTGAGATTCCTTACAAGCAGACCATGGCGGGAACCTTGTTCCACTCGTGGGTTGAACAGCGCTTCGGAGTGCTGGCCAATGCAGACGAACTGGATGCCATCGAACTTGTAAACGAAGACGAGGCAACCACCAAGACCGTGGAAGAGTTGCGCGAGATCTTCGAGAAGTCGCGCTTCTCCTCGATGAAGCCGTTCTCGATTGAGTCTGAGATCCAGGTGACCATCAAGGGCAACACCTTCATCTGCAAGCTTGACGCGGTGTTCGAAACCGAAACCGGTTACGAAATCGTCGACTGGAAAACTGGAAAGCCACCGGTTGGTGACAAGGAAATTGCCGATCGCGCTCTACAGCTGGCTCTCTACCGAATGGCGTTTGCGCGCTTGCACGGGGTTGACCCAGCCAAGATTGAGGTTTGCCTCTACTACGTTGCCGATGACCTCGAAATTAAGCCGGAAGTTGTTCCTAGCGAAGGCGAACTAATCGACCTTTGGGAATCGGTGCTGGAGCAGGTAGTCGACTAAAACAGTTGGTCGTCTGAGCTTTTTGGAAGCTCAATCGGGCGGGTCTTCAAATCACTGATGTCGATTTCCTCGACGGTTTCGGTAATGACCACGTGTGAATCGGTAACCATGAGTTCCTCGGCGGCTTCGGCCACGAGCGGAGTGGTGCTGGTGAACTTCACGGTCGAGAGCAATCGAGCCGAGCCATCTTCAACCGATTCCGCGATGGCTTCAAGCTGAGATACAGCCCATTCCACGTCGTCCTCGTTTCCGGCCTTTAGAGAAGTTACCAGGTAGTTCGCCACTGCCAGTTCGCTGTATAGGGTGGCACGCTGGGCAAGATTGGAATCGGCCTCGTCGCGCTTCTCAAAGTAGGCGAACTTCACGGCGTCCAAAGGTTCCTGGTCAACGTTGGCACCGAAGGTGATGAAGTCCTCGGCTGGGTCGCCGATGTGTAGGTTCGACCATTTGACCACACCGCTAACTTCACCGTCGAGCTCGAGAATCGATCCGGTTGAAACGTCACCGTGAACCACGGTTGGTTTGAAGCGGAATAGGTCGAGGTCTTCCAAGGCGGCTTCCCAACGCTGAAGGAGCGCTGCGGGAATTCTGCCGGTCGCAGCCGCGCGGTCAAGTTCGGTCAAGCGGTTCTCGCGAACCTCGTTTGCCGAAAACTCTGGAACACCCGAGTGTCGAATCTTGTCGATGCTGAGTCCGTGAATGGCGGCAATCGCCAAACCGACATTTCGAAGTTCAGGGTCGTTTGAACGAAGGGAATCTAGTTGAACGGTGGAACCGTAAACGAATTCGAGAATCTGAAGCGTGAGACCGTCAACCGTGGTGCTGTCTGAAACCAGATTTGGTACGCGGAAGGGAAGGGTTCCGGCGCTCTTTACCGCGCGGATGCACTGGGTTTCGGTGGCAAGTTGAAGATTGCCCTTGGCGTTACGGGCTTCACGAACCAGGTACTGAATTCCGTCGGTGTCGGTGAGGAGAGCGGTGTTGATCGGCTCGCGACCTTCGCGGGGAATCGCCTTTACCTGCTTGAACTTCGCAGAAGGCATAGCGGCCTTTGCCAGCGCCGCTAAAATCAAGGGAGAACTTGCCATAAGTTCAGATTAAGAGAAGCATCCACTGCTTAGGCGTTACGCCACGCACGCAGCGCAAGTGAAAGGCGAAAGATGAACGCTGATTTCAGCCTCAAACTGCCGCTCGCTCACGTTGCTCTCGACCGCGACTATCT
>JBDKLA010000147.1:0-3257 GCA_039795835.1 Actinomycetota bacterium
AAGGCAACCGTCCTGGCCGGTGCCGGTCAACTTGAGGTTCACAGTGCGACCGAAACTTTGAAACTACCTTCGGTGATTTTGCTCAGCCGCTATGTGCGGGTTCCGAACACTCGAAAAATCCCGGTAACCCGCAGGGGAGTGCTGCGTCGCGACGGCTGGCGCTGTGCCTACTGTTCGAAGGCTGCCAACACCATCGACCATGTGCAGCCAAAATCGCGCGGAGGTTCCGACGCTTGGGACAACCTGGTCGCCTGCTGTTTCCGTTGCAATAACCAGAAGAGTGATCGCACCCTTAGCGAACTCGGCTGGGAGTTGAAAGTGGCTCCGAAGATGCCTACCGGAATGCAGTGGTTGGTTCGCGGAGTTGAGCGCGTGGAACCGGAGTGGGACGCGTTTTTGGGTTTACCAAACGCCGCGTAGAGTGCCCCCGAGAAGAATCGAACTTCCGCACAAGGTTTAGGAAACCTCTGCTCTATCCACTGAGCTACGGAGGCTAGTGGCTTCAACCAAATATACCTTTAGGGCGGTTAGCCTAAGAGGGTGGAAGTGAACTCACCTGTTTCGCGTATTAACTGGGACGCCTGGATTCGAGAGATCCGTGACATTGGTAAGACCAATGGGCTGACCAACTTTGCGACGAACGAGTTTGGTCAGATCGACTTAGACCGATCTCACCCAGGCGGCATTGCCCAGTTCACGTCCACCGGAACCTCACTGCTTTCAAACCTGGTTCGCGAACCTTTGGCATTTTCCAAAGCGTTAACCACCGCTCGCCGAATCAAGGCAAAGTCGGTGAACCACCTCAATAACTATGGCCTGCACACCACCTATCTTGTTGGTGGCTTAGCCAGTTTGGAACAAGACGGCTTCGACCTGAACCTACCGATTCTGCTCTGGCCGATTCAGCTGCTACGTAAGACCGACGATTTCGAATTGACCAGATCCGGTTCCCCTTTCGTAAATCCGGCTTTGGTCGCGGCACTCTTTCACACCTACGGCGTGAGCGTTGATTCGGCTAAGGTTTTGAACCTGCTCAAAGATGCCAGCGACCTTCTGCCTATCTCGGTTACCAACTACCTCGCTTCGCTTCTAGAGGACGACGCAAATGTGCAGTTCCAGCGCGCACTCGTCATTGGTAATTTCGCCGTGGAGCCAGCTCTGATGGAAGCCGACATCAAACCAGAAGGAAACCTTCTCCTTCGTCAGCTTTCGGAAGTTTCGGAGGTTCCCGAGCCGCCGGCGGATATGTTTGAAGAACCTCGCCTGGTTGCCGATGCCGATGTGACTCAAAAGCGAATCGTTGCCCGAGCAACCCGCGGAGACAGCTTCGCCGTGGAAACCCTGCCTGGTTCCGGCTACACCCAAACTGTGGTCAACGTACTCACCTCGCTCGTCCACGATGGCAAGAGTGTGATGGTGGTTACCCCGCGCCGGCAGACCATCAACGAACTTGCCGAACGCTTGGCGCAACTCGGTCTCGGAGGTCTACTGGTTCGGTCATCCAACATCTGGATGGACGTGGTTGGGTCTATTTCGCGATACGAAAAGGCTCAGCCGGTGGATCTCGTGGCAGCCGGAGCTCATCGCGATGCCGCAGCGGCGAAGCTTGAGGCCTACCTCGAGCAATTACGACAGCGCAGCGAACACCTGGGCTTCTCGCTACTCGACGTGTTAGAGAATCTAGCCAAACTGGCAGCTATGCCAAACGCTCCAACCACAACCGCTCGCGTTGACGAAGCCGGCCTGAACCGATTCCGCAACCGTGGAAGTGCATTGGAACTACTGGAACTTGCCGAAGGTGCTGGGCTGTTCAGAAATGGCCCAGCCGATAGTGCTTGGTTCAACTCATCTTTCGAGAGCGAAGAGCAGGCGAGCGAATTCACCGCTCTAGCCAAGCAGTTGCATGAAGAGTTGTACCCGGAACTTGTTCGGAAACTCGACGACGTCGTGGTGCGTGCAAACTTCCGAAGCCCTAAGTCGCTGCGGGAACAGGGCGAGTATCTCGAACTGCTAACCGGAGTCGCTGCCTCTCTCGATCGGTTCGTTCCGGAAGTTTTCGACCGCGACGTGACCGAACTCATTGAGGCCACCGGTCCTAGGAAATTTGGTGGTTCAGTTTCCGGCTCAACCCGCAGGCGTCTCAAGAAACTTGCCAAGGAGTACTTGCGCGCAGGTATGTCGGTTTCAGACCTCAACCTGGCGCTGGTGGAAATTAAAAGCCAGCGAAACAAGTGGGCGGAACTAACCAATGTGGCCGAGGCACCGAATAGCGTTTCAGGCATTGCCGATGCAATGGTGGCCTACCGCAGTTTCGTTGCAGAACTGGCCAGAATTCAACAGCACCTCGATTCGAATCTTGCCGAAGAACTTCTCGACCTTTCGCTAACGGAGTTCGCTTCGACTTTGGCTTCCTTGGCTTCGCAGACTGAACCCTTGGAGAACCTGCTGGAGCGCAATCAGGTTCGCGCGGAGTTAATCCAGGCCGGCCTCGAAGACGTCTACCGCGACTTCGCGAGACTGCATGTTGGGGTAGAACACCTCGCCTCGCAGTTTGATCTGGTCTGGTGGCAATCGGCCTTCGAGCAGTTACTAAAGGCTCACCCGCGACTGGCCGCGCTTTCGGCAAAGGAAGTGCGTGACCTTGAAAACGTGTTCATCGAAGCCGATCAACACCACATCCAACTGGGTGTTCAGGCATTTAATCAGCTCCAGGCTCACCACTGGCAAGAAACCATGGCGGCCAACCCAGAGCAAACCGAAAAGCTCAAAGAACTTCTTCGCGCGAAGCAAGCCACCTACCGAAGTGTTCAAGCTTCCGCCGGCCCGCTGACCAAAGTGCTGCTCGGTGCAGTTGCCCTTTCTCCTTATGAAATTGCCGGCAAGATACCTGCCGGGCTCAAATTCGATACCGCTCTCATCCTCGATGCAGCCGGGTCTAACCTCGGCGACAATGTTTCCGCACTGCTTCGTGTGGATCAGGTCGTTGCATTCGGTGACAGCGCCATTGCCGCTCCGGTTGGTTTTGAGCTCGAGGCAAACGAGGTGCCAACCATTCTCGAAGCAACCTCGGAATCAATCTTTGAGAAGGTTGCGAGGATTTTCGGTGTTGAGTCGATGCGCAAGAGCTGGCGACCAACCGGTCAGACCTTGGGGGCTTTGATCAACCGCGAGTTCTACCAGAACCGCATCGTCTTCGAACCGACCGCAGCCGATTACGCCGGTCGCCCGAACTTCGAACTTCACCCCGCAAAGTCGAA
>JBDKLA010000148.1:0-17135 GCA_039795835.1 Actinomycetota bacterium
GATTGGGATGGCCACACCAATGAAGAGGTTGCCGAACTTTGGACTGAGGTTTACGAGAAGTGGCGTGGCTCTTGGACCGAATCCCCACCAAACGGCGAATCGCTCGAAGTGTTCGATGCCAGGATTCGCAAAGCTCGTGAGCTGATTCTCGAGCGATACCGGGGCCAGACCGTTGTAGTGGTGGCACACGTGATGCCGATTCGCGGTTTTCTAACCTTAGCCATGGATGCCGGGCCGGCTGGATATTGGCGACCACAGGTCGCGCCGTGTTCGGTCAGTGTGATTCGTCACTGGGGTGCCGACTTCGCCGAGCTGGTAACTGCCAATTTCACCGCTCACCTATAGCGAGTAGTCTTTAAGCGGATGGGTTGACCAGGCGATCGCGTTAGCAATAACGAGGAACGTCCGGGCTCCGCAGAGTGAAGTGGTGGGTAACACCCACTCGAGGCAACTCGCAAGACAGTGCCACAGAAAACAAACCGCCGTGCAAACGGTAAGGGTGAAACGGTGGTGTAAGAGACCACCAGGGGTTCGGGTGACCGGATCTGCTAGGTAAACCTCACTTGGAGCAAGGTCAGACAGAAGATGTTTGAGGGCTACTCGCTCGAGTCTTCGGGTAGACCGCTAGAGGTTGTCGGTAACGGCAATCGTAGATAGATGATCGTCCTAGACAAAACCCGGCGTATCGGTCAACCCATCCACTACTTTTTGTATTTGTTGGCGACCCAGGCTGCGCCGATGATTCCAGCCGAATTCTTCAACTTTGCCGGTGCGATCGGCGTTCGCAGTTTCAGCAAAGGCAAGAATTCTTCATGCTCTTTCGATACACCACCACCCACCACGAAAAGATCAGGGGTGAATAGGTCTTCGAGTTTTGTGTAGTACTTCTGGAGACGTTTTGCCCATTCCGCCCAACTTAGGTCTTCGCGCTCCTTGGCTGCGAATGACGCTTTGGTTTCGTAATCGAATCCATCGATTTCAAGGTGTCCGAGTTCGGTGTTTGGAACTAGATCGCCATTGATGAAAAGTGCGGAACCGATTCCGGTACCGAGAGTGGTCATCATGACTACACCTTTTTGCTTTTTACCCAAGCCAAACTTCATTTCGGCAACTCCTGCGGCATCGGCATCGTTGATGACGTGAACCGGTTTTCCGATGAGTCTGGTGAAAAGTTCGTCGGCGTCAAGACCGATCCATTCTTTTGAAACGTTGGCCGCCGACTTAGTCACGCCATGCTGGACTACTGCCGGAAAGCAGATTCCGATTGTGGCGGCCTGGTTCTCAGGGTCTAGAGATTGGATTAGTTGGCGAACGACTTCGGCAATGTCATTCGGGCGACCTCCGGCGGGGGTTTCAACGCGAAGGCGTTCTCCAACCAGCTCACCTTTTTTTACATCGACAAGTGCGCCTTTAATGCCAGTGCCGCCAATGTCTATGCCAACTGCAATCTTTGCCATTTTTGTTCTTTCTATGGAAGGGTGAGGATGTCGTAGCCGGTCTCGGTAACGGCAATTGTGTGTTCAAACTGTGCGGTAATGCTCTTGTCTTGGGTAGTCACTGTCCAACCGTCCGGCCACATGTCCCATTTGTAGGTCCCAAGGGTGAGCATCGGCTCAATTGTGAAAACCATTCCAACTTCGATTTCGGTGGCGTAGTTTGGCGAGCTGTCGTAGTGGGGAATGATCAGTCCGGAGTGGAATGCCTCGCCAACCCCGTGGCCGGTGAAATCCCTAACCACACCGTAGCCGAAGCGTTTCGCGTAATTTTCGATCGCCAAACCAATTGTGTTTACCTGACGACCCGGAGCAACGGCTAGAAGCCCACGGTTCAGAGCCTCACGGGTTCGCTCCACCAAGTTGTGAACTTCTTCAGAAACCTCGCCAACCTCGATGGTGTGGTTAAGGTCTCCGTGGAAGCCATCCAGATATGCGGTGATATCGATGTTCACGATGTCGCCGTTTTCTAGGACGGTGTCGTCAGGGATTCCGTGGCAAATTACCTCGTTGATCGACGAACAGATTGACTTCGGATAGCCTCGATAACCGAGCGTCGAAGGGTACGCGCCGTGACCAATCACGTATTCGTGTGCCAGCTTGTCGAGGTGGTCGGTGGTTACGCCAGGCTTGATTTCACCGCGAAGCATTTCGATGGCACCGGCGGCAATCTTCCCTGCTGCTCTGATTTTCTCTATCTGCTCAGGTGTTTTTACGTCGCTGCCGTTGAAGGGAGTTGGTGCGGGTTTCCCAACATATTCCGGCCGCGTGATTCCCGATGGGACCGACAACCTTGGGGAAACTGTTCCCATAGTGAGGTGTCCGGCTTTATCCTTGGGCATAAGTCTAAGTTTAGGAGCGACCGTGAGCGATAGCCCGTTGGACTCCTCGGGTGTTCCAGAGGAATTTTGGTACAACCTCAAAACCGGCCAAGTAGAGTTTGGGAAACTATCAGCTGCGAGCTACCGAGTTGGGCCGTTTAGCACTCTCGAAGAAGCTGAACAAGCTTTGGAAACACTCAAGAAACGAACTCAGAAGTGGGAAGCCGAAGAGGAAGATTAGCCTTCGAATTCGTGCTCTGGAGTAGGGAACTGACCCGACTGTACTTCTGCCACATATGAAACAGCACCCTGCTCAAGCGCATGAGCAAGTTGTGCGTACTGTTTCACAAACTTTCTAGGTTTACCCCCGTGAAGACCGGCAAAGTCGGTCCAGACCAGGATCTGGCCGTCGCAACCGGCTCCAGCGCCAATTCCAATTGTCGGGATGCTAAGACGCTGGCTAACCTCGGCTGCCAGCTTGGCCGGTACAAGTTCGAGCACAACGGCAAAGGCTCCGGCGGCTTCAACGGCTAAAGCGTCTTCGATTAGCTGTTCGGCACCCTCGCCGCGTCCCTGAATCTTGAAACCGCCGAGTGCATTCACGCTTTGCGGCGTGAAACCGATGTGTCCCATTACCGGAATCCCGGCATCAACAAGTGTGCGAATTTGGTCTTGGCTGCGAACTCCACCCTCAAGTTTCACAGCAGAGGCATTTGTGCTCTTCATGATTCGAATTGAGTTTGCGAGTGCGTCCTCGGATCCCGTTTCGTAGCTGCCAAACGGAAGGTCAACCACAATGAGTGCTCTCTCGCTGGCACCGGCCACAGCGCGACCGAATGGAATCATTTCGTCAACGGTGATTGGCAGAGTTGTGCTGTAACCCAAGACATTATCGGCAGCTGAGTCACCGACCAGGATGACGTCGATGCCGGCGCGATCAAAAATCCCCGCGGTTAGTGCGTCATAGGAGGTCAGGCAAGCAATCTTGCGCCCCTGCTGCTTGAATTCGAGCAGGGTGCTGGTGCGTACCTTTTTGGGAGTGAGTTCGGTCACTAGTTTCGCTTCCAAGCGTCAACTTCGATTTCAACCAACATCTCCGGGTTGATGAACTGGATGCCGGCAAGCATGGTAGCAGCGGGGCGAATCTCGCCAAAAATCTTTCCGTGTGCTTCGCCTACTTTGTCCATGTCTTCGGCGTTTGCGAGGTAAACACGGGTCCTAACCACGTCGGCCAAGGTGTATCCAACCTGAGCCAGCGCCCCGGCAATAACGGTTTCCAGAGCAACCAGAGTTTGACCGTAAGCGTCGCCCTTGTGCTGCAGCTCGCCGTTTACGGTTGCGGTGCTACCAGAAACATGAACGTAGTCACCGGCAACAACCGCGCGGGAATAGCCGATTTTGCCTTCCCAGGGGCCACCCGATGAAATTAGACGATCTGCTGCCATGTTTTTATCCTCTGTACTTGTTGGTTATTGGGAGTCTGCGGTCGCGGCCAAAAGCCATACCGGTGATCTTTGGTCCGATGGCGCCTTGGCGTCTCTTCCATTCTGCCCTGTCTACAAGGCCGATTATTCGGTTCACTGTGTCGAGCTGGAAACCCATCGCAACGATTTCCTCGATTCCTAAACGCTTTTCAACGTAGGCGTCAAGGATCGCGTCGAGTAGGTCGTATTCAGGGAGAGAGTCCTGATCGGTTTGGTCCGGGCGAAGTTCTGCTGAAGGTGGCTTCACAATCGAGTTTTCCGGAATCGGGGGAGTCTGACCATTTTTTACAGCCCAATCGTTTCTCCAGCGAGCCAACTTCCAAACCATGGTCTTTTCAACGTCTTTGATTGGAGCAAATCCGCCAACCGAGTCGCCATAGATGGTGCTGTACCCCACTGCCAGTTCGCTCTTATTTCCTGTGGTTAGAGTCAGGTGACCCTTGGCGTTGCTAAGGGCCATAAGAATCACACCGCGCATGCGAGCTTGGAGGTTCTCGCTAGCCAGGCCACCTAGTTCGAGATTGGATTCGAACGAGTCAACCATTGGTTCAATTGCCACGGTCTCATAGTGGCAGCCCAGGTTCTCGGCGAGTACGGCGGCGTCGCCTTTGGAGTGGTCTGAAGAATACTTGGACGGCATCGAAACGCCGAAAACATTTTCGGCACCGATTGCGTCACTTGCGATTGTGGCAACCACAGCCGAGTCGATGCCACCACTTAGACCTAGGACGACCGACTTGAAACCGTTTTTTTGCACATAATCCCGAAGACCCAAAACCAGGGCGTTCCAAACCTGCCAGTCGCCGTCGGCTTTGGTCTGTACGTGTTCACTGACCAGAGTGGCGGATGCGCCATCGAAGTCGATCAGAACCATGTCTTCCTTGAACTGCTCACCGCGTGCGGTGACGGTTCCGGCGGCGTCGATGAAAATGCTGTCGCCGTCGAAGACTAAATCGTCTTGACCGCCGACCAGGTTCACGTATGACACAGCGGTTTTTTGTGCCGCGGCCAGCTTGCGAATCAGAGCAAGGCGACGGTCGTCCTTGTCGATTTCGAATGGCGAACCGTTTAGTACAAGTGTTAGCTGGGTTTTGTTTTCGGAGATTCTGGCTACCGGGCCACCGGCCTGCCAAATGTCTTCGCAAATCGCCAACGAGATTTTGAGACCCTCAAATTCGAAGAAGCCCGCCTCATGGCCTGGAACGAAGTTTCGATACTCGTCGAAGACCGAATAGTTCGGCAGGTGGTGCTTGCAGTAGCTCGCCACGATTTTGCCCTGATGCAACACAAAAGCCGCATTGTTGGCAATCGCCCACCCGTTAGGTTTGCTCGCGATCCTCGGTGCGCCAACAACGACGGCCAAATCGCCCAGGCCGGCAGTAACTAGCTTTTCGGCCAATTCCGAAACCGCTCGCTCGGCACTCTCCACAAAAGACTCGCGGGTAACCAGGTCTTCGACCGGGTAACCGGTGATCGACATCTCGCCAAACTGAACCAGGTTGGCGCCTTTGGCAGAGGCCTCTGCACACATCCTCAAAATAGCCTCAACGTTGCCGGAAATATCTCCGACGATTGGGTTACTTTGAGCCATGGCTAGGCGAATAAACGGCATAACCACTAGCCTAGTAGTAGGCGATAAGAGAGGCACTTCCAGTGGACAAACAGCGCGATTTCGTTCTGAGAACTATTGAGGAACGCTCGGTCAAATTTGTTCGACTTTGGTTCACCGATGTTGCGGGAACCCTGAAGTCGGTGGCAATTGCACCGGCCGAGGTCGAGGGAGCCTTTAATGAGGGGCTTGGATTCGACGGAAGCGCCATCGAGGGACTCGCTCGAACCTACGAAGCCGACATGCTGGCCATGCCGGATCCATCAACCTTCCAGATTTTGCCTTGGCGTGGGGAGATTGACCCAACTGCCAGAATGTTCTGTGACATTCAGACCCCAGATGGTCAGCCAGCCGCAGCAGACCCACGCAACGTTCTTCGCCGTGCGCTGAGCAAAGCTAGCGACATGGGTTTCACCTATTACATTCACCCGGAGATCGAGTTCTACCTACTAAAGTCTTCCCAGCTTGATGAGAATGGCGAACCGGTTCCGGTCGACAAGGCTGGTTACTTCGACAACGTTCCTGGTGGAACCGCCCACGACTTCCGTCGCCGTGCCGTGCAGATGCTCGAGCAACTCGGTATTTCGGTCGAGTTCAGCCACCACGAAGGTGGTCCTGGTCAGAATGAAATCGACCTTCGCTACGCCGACGCCCTGACCATGGCCGACAACATCATGTCGTTCCGAACCGTGATCAAGGAAGTGGCAATCGAGCAGGGCGTTTACGCCACCTTTATGCCGAAGCCGTTCACTCAACACCCTGGCTCAGGAATGCACACCCACATGTCGCTTTTTGAGGGCGACACCAATGCTTTCTTTGATGCCAGTGGTCAGTACCACCTATCGAAGACCGCGCGCCAGTTTATGGCCGGCGTTCTGCGTCACGCTCCAGAAATCACTGCGGTTACCAATCAGTATGTGAACTCTTACAAGCGTCTCTGGGGTGGAGGTGAAGCACCGTCATTCGTATGTTGGGGTCACAACAACCGCTCGGCTCTGCTTCGCGTTCCGCTGTACAAGCCTGAGAAGGGCAACAGTTCGCGAATTGAATACCGTGCCATCGATTCCGCGGCCAACCCATATCTCGCCTACGCGCTGATCCTTTCGGCCGGTTTGAAGGGTATCGAAGAGGGTTACGAACTTCCAGCGGAAACCGAAGACAACGTTTGGAACCTAAACGACTCCGAACGTCGAGCAATGGGAATCCAGCCGCTTCCGCAGAGCCTTGACCACGCAATTCGCAAACTTGAGGAATCCGAACTCGCTGCCGAAGTGCTCGGCGAAGAGGTGTTCAGCTACGTCTTGGCGAACAAGCGTCGCGAATGGAGTGAGTACCGCGCACAGGTAACCCCATTCGAGTTGCACCAAAACCTCGAAACCCTTTAGCGTTTCATGGCGGGTCTCGGTCTTTCGGAACTGGCGAAGTATGGCTTCGTCGAACTGGAAGCGACCATTCCTAAACTTGACTCGCTCGTAAAAGCGGTTGGTGATTCCGGGCGTTCCGCACTAGCAGAATTGGGAATGGCGGCAAACCCTGATCAAGCATTGAATGGGCTCTTGGACCTATCCGAGATCGATCGTTCGTCCGTGAAAAAACTACTCAGTAAGCCTGAATCTGCCGCTCGTTTGGTTCGAACGCTTGGTGCCTCGAGTGCCATGGTTGATTTGTTGAGACGTCAACCCGATTTCCTCAGGGTTTTTGACTCCAAGGAAGCTTCGCTTCCGAGCCTTCTTGAGATCCGTAAGCGATTCCAAGCTGCACTGGCTAAAGCAGGACCTACGACCGAAGAACGCTGGGTGGCGGTCCGCTTGGTATACAGGCTAGAGCTACTGCGCCTAATTGCGTTTGATGTAACCCGACCAGAAGCAACTGAGGGTTTCCAAGAGGTTTCGGCTCAACTTTCCGATCTAGCTACCGAGGCCATGGAGGCGGGCCTTGAGATTGCAAGGTGGGAGCTCACGAATTCTACCGACCATGGAAATTACTCCAAGGACGAAGTCGCGAACACGGGTATCGCAGTAATTGCGATGGGTAAGTGTGGCGCTCGTGAATTGAATTACATCAGCGACGTCGATGTGATTTACGTGGCCGACTCGAAGAGTGATTCTTTGGAGCGCGAACGCGCCTTGGAAATTGCCACACGTCTAGCCACCCGAATGATGCGTGCCATGGACGGCACTGCAAATGAACCAATGCTGTGGCAGGTGGATCCAAACCTTAGACCAGAGGGTAAGTCCGGTGCGCTGGTTCGCACCGTTGACTCACATATCACCTACTACGAGCGTTGGGCTCAAAACTGGGAATTCCAAGCACTCTTGAAAGCGAGATACGCAGCGGGCGATGAAGAACTTGCTACCGCTTACCTTTCTCGGATCAAGCCGTTAGTCTGGGCGGCCACCGGCCGTGAGGGCTTCGTGGAAGCCGCTCAGAAGATGCGTGAGCGCGTCATGGAACACATTCCCGCAAACGAGGTAAATCGACAAATCAAACTAGGGCCTGGCGGGCTGCGCGACATTGAATTCACAGTCCAACTGTTGCAACTGGTTCACGGACGTACCGACGAGAGCGTTCGAGTCACCGACACCATGAGTGCCATCGCAAGCCTCGCCGCTGCCGGTTACATGAGTCGCCAGGATGCCAATGTATTTTTCGCTCACTACAAGTTCTTGCGAACTATCGAGCACCGCATTCAGTTTTCTCAGATGCGCAGAACCCACCTCATGCCGGAATCGGAAAGCCAGGTTCGTGCCATCGCCCGAGGGTTAAATGTTAAGTGGACCGGCCAGCAGTTGCTGGAGGAGTGGAACGAGGTAAAACTCGAGGTTCGCTCGCTACACCAAAAGGTTTTCTACCGTCCGCTGCTAAGCGCAGTCGCCAAACTCGGTGACTCTGCGCAACTATCGAGCGAACAAATTCTGGACCGACTTCGTGCCATTGGTTTCGACGACCCGGCCTCAGCACTAAAGCACATCGACGCACTCACCACCGGCCTGTCTCGAAGGGCTGCCATCCAAAAGCAGCTACTTCCAGTGCTTCTGGAGTGGTTCGCTAAAGGCAGCGACCCAGACTCTGGCCTTCTAGCTTTTAGACGTTTGTCTGAGGACCTAGGGGAGTCGCCCTGGTACCTGCGCATGTTGCGTGATTCCAGCGGTGCCGCCGAGAGGCTCACCCAAGTGCTGTCTTCAAGTAGGTTGGCGACCGGCCTGTTTGAAAGACACCCGGAAGCAGCAGCCTGGTTCGAAGATCCGGAAGACCTAAAGACGCTTGCTCTGGAAGAACTCCTGGGTGAGATGAAGGCAATCATCGATCGCCATGACGATATTGAAAAGGCCGCCACCAGTATTCGCGGCATTCGTCGCCGTGAAACGTTGCGACTTGCCATGGGAGCAGTACTAGGTGAGTTGACCATGAACGAGATTTCACAGGGGCTTAGCGACATCACCGAAAGTTACCTGCTGGCACTAAAGGATCTGACCTCAGATGAAACCATCGATCTAGGCATGGTGGCCATGGGTCGATTCGGTGGAGCGGAACTAGGCTTTGGCTCGGATGCCGACCTGATGTTTGTCTACCGTTCGATGGGTGCCGAGGATCCTCAAAAAGCTGCTGAGCGACAGATCTCGGAAATTCGAAGGCTGGCCGCCGATCCGGTCCTCGAGTTTGAATTCGACATCGACCTTCGTCCCGAGGGTAAGAATGGTCCAATTGCCCGCTCGCTTGAGTCTTATGCCGCCTATTACGAGAAGTGGGCGAACACTTGGGAGGCTCAGGCTCTACTTCGCGCCCGAGTCATTGCCGGTAGCTCCGAGCTGGTTACTGCTTTCACAGACCTCATTGACAGGTATCGGTATCCAACGGAAGTTTCGCAATCGGCGATTGTTGAAATCCGCAGAATCAAGGCACGTGTTGAGACCGAACGTCTACCTCAGGGTGCCGACCCAAAGCGCCACTTAAAACTAGGACGAGGTTCCCTCAGCGACGTCGAATGGTTGGTTCAGATTATGCAACTGATCAACGGCGCCAAACATCCGAGTATTCGCACTCCGAAAACTCTGGAAGCGTTGGAAGCCTGCGTTGCCGAAGGTCTAATCGAACGGCACGACGCAACCGTCCTCGAAGAAGCTTGGATGCTCTCGTCAAGAATTCGTTCCGCGGTGGTCCTGTGGGGAAGTCGTCGCAGCGATGTGCTTACCACCGATCGTCGCCAACTTGAAGGCATGGCCAGAATTCTCGAGTATCCGCGCGGGTCGGCCAGCGCACTTGAGCAGGACTACCTAGCCTTCACCAGGCGGTCGAGAATGGTTTTCGAGCGACTGTTCTACGGCTCATAAGAAAAGGCCCCAGGATTTCTCCTGAGGCCTTTTTACTTAGTCGATTAGCAACCGAAGTAGAGCTCGAACTCGTATGGGTGTGGACGAAGCGAAAGTGGCTTGATCTCGTTCACACGCTTGTAGTCGATCCAGTTCTCGATTAGGTCCTTGGTGAACACGTCGCCCTGAAGTAGGTAGTCGTGGTCAGCCTCTAGAGCCTGTAGAACCGACTCAAGGTCACCTGGAACCTGAGGGATGTTCTTTGCTTCCTCTGGAGGTAGCTCGTAAAGGTCTTTGTCAACCGGCGCCATTGGTTCGATGCGGTTCTTGATACCGTCCAGACCGGCCATTAGCATCGCTGCGAAAGCGAAGTAAGGGTTCGATGATGCGTCTGGGGCACGGAACTCGATGCGCTTTGCCTTCGGGTTGGTTCCGGTCATTGGGATACGGATCGCTGCCGAGCGGTTACCTGCCGAGTAAACAAGGTTTACTGGAGCCTCGTAGCCAGGAACTAGACGGTGGTAGCTGTTCACGGTTGGGTTGGTGAACGCTAGAAGCGATGGAGCGTGCTTCAGGATACCGCCGATGTACCAGCGAGCGATGTCTGAAAGACCGCCGTAGCCGTTCTCGTCGTAGAACAATGGCTTGCCATCCTTCCAGAGCGACTGGTGTACGTGCATACCCGAACCGTTGTCACCGAAAAGTGGCTTTGGCATAAAGGTAGCAACCTTGCCGAACTGGTCTGCAACGTTCTTGACGATGTACTTGAACTTTAGGATGTCGTCGGCTGCGCGAACCAGGGTGTCGAACTTGTAGTTGATTTCACCCTGACCAGCGGTACCAACCTCGTGGTGGCTGCGCTCTACCTGTAGGCCAGCAGCTGCTAGCTCAAGGACGATCTGGTCACGCATGTCAACGTGCTTGTCAACTGGCGATACTGGGAAGTAGCCACCCTTGAACGGGGTCTTGTTGGCAAGGTTGTTTCCGCGACCGGTCTGTGGGTCGATCTCAACGCGGTTCGAGTTCCAAGCAGCTTCGTCCGAGTCAATGAAGTGACCCGAGCTGTTCTGGCTGTAGTGGTAGCGAACGTCGTCGAAGATGAAGAATTCAGCTTCTGGTGCGAAGAATGCGGTGTCTGCGATGCCGGTCGACTTTAGGTAGGCTTCAGCCTTCTTAGCGGTCATACGTGGGTCGCGACCGTAAACTTCACCGTTGCGTGGGTTGTAGATGTCGAAGATGACGACCAGGGTCTTCTCAACGCGGAAGGCGTCTAGGTAGGCGGTGGTTACGTCTGGGATGAGCTGCATGTCTGACTCGTGGATCGATGCGAAACCACGGATTGACGAACCATCGAACAGCTGACCGTCAACGAAGAAGTCCTCGTCGATCATGCTTGCTGGAAGGTTGAAGTGCTGCTGTACACCTGGAAGGTCGGTGAAACGTACATCAAGGAATTTGACGTCTTCATCCTTGATGAACTTGATGACCTCGGCTGCGGACTTGAACATTTGGGTTAATCCCTTCAAAAAAGTTTGCTGGATTCGAGGCACACCATTAGGCCTACATTGAAAGTTTACCGAGCCAACGGCTAGCGACTATGCCAATTAATGTTTCGGCATTGTAAAAAGTTAATTGGGTTACTTGCGAACCGGGCGAGCGCGGCGAGGGTCGATGCCCTTAGGAATCGGAAGGTTGATTCCAAGTGCGGCTAGTCGTGCAGCAACCACCTTGATCTCGGCACGCTTCATCTGCTTAGGAAGCTTGCGGATGGCCTTGCGTAGTTCGGCAAGTTTGAGGGCGTGGCTCGACTCGGTTACGTACAGCGAGTGAACCGGCACACCGGGCGCGACCTTCGAAAGCTTTTTGCGCTCGGCGTCGACCAAAATCTGAGAACCACTCTGGTGGCCTTCGCCAACCAGGATCACTCCCGATGGGCCAACGATGCGGTAAACGGCGTCGCGGCTGCGAGGGTTGACTGCAACCGGCTGGTCGCTTCCTCGGTAGGTTCGTCGAAGCAGGGTCTGCAGCACAGCTCCTACGGCACCGAGCTGACCTTCCCACGAGTTGTAGGCAGCTTTTTCGGCGCGACGGGAAAGCACCAGGCTGAAGGCAATGAAGGTGGCCAAAATGGTGAAGATAATTAGCAGAATTCCAGTGAGGATGTTGCCACTAGCAAAGAGGGCAACCGAGAAACCAATACCGGTTCCAAGGACGGTGATTACCGTACCCAGAATGATCCAAAGATTCTTTCGGTCAAGCTCAATGGTGCGCTTTAACACCATGATGATTTGTGCTACTTGACCCGGTTCTTTGTTTTCGTTCTTTTTAGCCATAGTCAAAGAGTTTAGTCGCCGACAGCCTGCATAAAGCCTTGTTTCAGGGCTTCATCGGCTAGGTGTCGCAAGTTTTCTGGAATCTCAAAACCCTTCTTCACCATCGAACCGGCCCAAAGTCGACCGGCACGGTAAGAACTGCGAACCAACGGTCCGCTCAGTACACCGAGGTAGCCGATGCCTTCGGCCTCCTGCTTTAGCTCAACGAACTCTTCCGGTTTCACCCATCGGGTAACCGGGTGGTGTCTGAGCGAAGGGCGGAGATACTGGGTGATCGTGATGATGTCGGTTCCGGCTTCGAACAGGTCCACCAGAGCCTGAGAAATCTCTTCACGGGTTTCACCCATCCCAAGAATCAGGTTCGACTTGGTAACCATGCCGGCATTGCGGGCCTGGGTTAGAACATCAAGGGAGCGCTCATAACGGAAGGCCGGGCGAATTTCTTTGAAGATTCGAGGTACAGTCTCGAGGTTGTGAGCAAAAACCTGAGGCTTGGCATCAAAAACCTGCTGTAAGAGCTCAGGCTTACCCGAAAAGTCTGGAACAAGAATCTCTACGCCGGTGCCGGGTGATTGCTGGTGAATTTGGCGAATGGTCTCGGCATAGAGCCAAGCGCCTTCATCTTCTAGGTCATCGCGAGCTACACCGGTGACGGTTGCGTAGCGAAGATTCATGCGAGCCACCGACTCGCCAACGCGCCTAGGCTCATCTGCATCGAAGTCGTCCGGTTTACCGGTGTCAATCTGGCAGAAGTCGCAGCGACGGGTGCACTGAGAGCCACCGATTAGGAAGGTGGCCTCACGGTCTTCCCAGCACTCGAAAATGTTAGGGCAGCCGGCTTCTTGGCAAACGGTGTGTAAACCTTCACCCTTGACCAGGGTTTGGAGCGCTTGATACTCAGGTCCCATTTTGGCGACGGTCTTGATCCACTCGGGCTTCTTCTCGATTGGTACGGAAGAGTTTCTAGCCTCGATGCGAAGCAGTTTGCGTTCGGGTTTTTGCTCGCTCAAATTGTGACCTTACCTATTTCTCCGAGTCGACGCTTGATTACTTCAGCGGCCATCGCGGGAGTGATTTCTCGTCCTAGTAATTCTGTCAGGGTGCTGGTCTTAGCATCGGTGATTCCGCAGGCAATGATGTTTTCGTAGGCCTGGAGAGAATTGTTGCAGTTCAGGGCAAAGCCGTGCATTGTGGTGTGCTCAGAAACTCGAATGCCGATGGCGGCGACCTTTTCATGGGTGTCACCAACCGGGGCCCAAACACCAGACCGCCCTTCGACCCTCTCGGTGGCCAGCCCGAACTCCGCAATCGAATCGATTAGTACCTGTTCCAACCATCGAACGTAGCCAACCACGTCAATTGGTCGGGGGAGTTGCATGATCGGGTAGCCGACAAGTTGACCGGGACCATGCCAGGTGATTTTCCCGCC
Source organism: Actinomycetota bacterium (assembly GCA_039795835.1). GTDB lineage: Bacteria > Actinomycetota > Actinomycetes > Actinomycetales > Microbacteriaceae > Rhodoluna. Next base: position 13,480 of record JBDKLA010000148.1, read on the forward strand.
TCGATCGGTTTCGATAACCGGTGTGCCGTCCTGCGGGTACTCAACACCCTCGGTACGTTTACCTGCGGTGTAAACCGGAACGTGTTCCAGTAAAAGAACGGTATTTTCGCGAGCACCGGACGAAACTTCCGAATGGATTTTGCGCTGAACGTCCCAAGCTTCTTCGTAACCCACAAAATTTGGGGCTAGTCCTAGTTCGATAAATTCAGGCATCAGTCAATTCTATTTCTGCTTCGAAGTTACTAACAGGTTTTGAGCTGGGCTTCATTCCCAATCCCGCAGTGCCATCATCGCAAGTATGGGAAAGCGCGTGGCAACTAAGGCTGATTCGATTCGCAAAAAACTTAGGGGCTTCAAGATGGTCACTAGTCTCACAAGAACTTCAATTCAAGGACGATCTGGTGGGGCAGCCTGGCCGATTGCGGCGAATCGACTCGACCAAGTCGGCTACCTACACGATTTGTCTTGGGGTAAAGGTGCCGTAGCCATGCAATCCGAGGCTGACCCTGAGCTGATTGCAACAGTCCTAACCGGCCACCGAGCTAAGCCAAAAACTAGAAGATACCTGTTGGTAACCGCCATAGTGCCGTTACTTATTGTCTTTAGTGTCATTCCACTCGGAAAGTCACCTGTGGTTTTGCATCCCAAACAGGCGGCACAGACAAACCTTTGTTCAGCAGAGCAACTTACAAAATGGCTCGAAGGAGACATCACGAGTGACCCTAAAGTCAAACTGCGCGGGGCAACGATTCTCGGGGGAGTAACCGCTGGGGTCATCCAGTGCGGTCAGTCCAGATACAGTTACACGCTTGGGTCCAAAGAACCCAAGCGTGTACTGAATTTTGTGAAACTAGATTCCTAGGTTGCCTTCGAATGCAGCACCCTCAAGACGGTTCTTGATGTCTACCAAGAATCGGCTGGCGTCGGCACCGTCAACTAGGCGGTGGTCGTAAGACAGCGCTAGGTAAACCATGCTGCGAATTGCAATCGAATCGTTTCCGTGCTCATCGGTAACCACTGCGGCACGCTTGCTCACGATTCCGGTACCGAGAATTGCTACCTGTGGCAGGAAGACGACAGGAGTGTCGAATAGTGCACCGCGTGAACCAGTGTTGGTCAGGGTGAAGGTTCCGCCACCAAGCTCATCTGGCTTCAGCTGGTTGCTACGGGTGCGAGCAGCCAAATCTGCAATCTGCTGGGCGATCTGAGCAATGTTCAAGTTACCTGCATCGCGGATAACTGGAGTTAGCAGACCGCGTTCGCTGTCAACTGCGAAGCTGATGTTTTCGGTTGGGTGGTAAATAATGTTTTCGCCCTCAATCGAAGCGTTGAGCTTCGGGTGAGCGCGAAGTGCCTCGGCCGCTGCAAGAGCGAAGAACGGCATGAAGTTTAGCTTCACACCCGCACGGGCGGTGAAGTCCGCCTGGACCTTCGAACGAAGCTGAGCAATGCGAGTCACATCAACTTCAACCACGGTGGTTAGCTGAGCGGTCTGCTGCATCGAAGCAACAGCGCGCTCTGCAAGCACCTTGCGAAGTCGGCTCATTGGCTCGGTCTGGCCACGAAGTCCAGATACCTGAACGGTAGGAGCTGCTGCCGGAGCTGCCGAAGGAACGGTCTGAATGGAACCGGTTGCTGCAGCTAGCACGTCATCCTTGCGGATGCGGCCGCCAACGCCGGTGCCGGCGACTGCGTTCAGATCGATACCGTTTTCGGAAGCAAGCTTGCGAACGAGTGGAGTCACGTATCCAGCATCACTGTGTGCCGGAGCGGCAACTGGTGCGGCTACTGGAGCTGGGGCAACGACCGGGGCAGGCGCAGCTACTGGAGCTGGAGGAGGGGTTACCACTGGGGCTGCCACAGGTGCAGGAGCTGCAACCGGTGCGGCCACTGGAGCAGGTTCAGGGGCAGCCACTGGGGCTGCTGGCGCTGCAGCAGGTGCGGATGCACCCGCTCCGGTGCCAACAATGGCTAGAACGGCGCCAACCTGTGCGGTCTCGTCTTCCTGAACCAGAATCTGCTCGATAACGCCAGCAACTGGCGAAGGGATCTCGGTGTCAACCTTGTCGGTCGAAATCTCTACCAGTGGTTCGTCAACAGCTACGGTGTCTCCGACCTTCTTTAGCCAGCGGGTTACGGTACCTTCGGTAACGCTTTCACCCAGAGCAGGTAGTACTACGTTGTCGCTCATTACTTTTCTCCTTGATTGAGATTTCTAAACTTATGCGTGTGCGTGAAGAGGCTTACCGGCTAGAGCCAAGTGGGCCTCGCCGATTGCTTCGTTCATGGTTGGGTGTGCGTGTACCAGGCTGGCAACATCCTCTGGGTAGGCCTCCCAGTTGACGATTAGCTGACCTTCACCGATCTGCTCGCCAACGCGAGAACCGATCATGTGTACACCGATAACTGGACCGTTGTTCTTGCGAACCAGCTTGATGAATCCGGCGGTACCAAGAATCTGGCTCTTGCCGTTTCCACCTAGGTTGTACTCGTATGTCGAGATGTTGCCCTCGCCGTAAACTTCCTTGGCCTTCGCCTCGGAAAGACCAACGGACGCAACCTCTGGCTCGCAGTAGGTGACCTTAGGAATTCCGGTTTCGTCGATGATTGCAGGGTTCAGACCGGCAATCTGTTCGGCGATGAAGATACCTTGAGCAAATCCGCGGTGAGCAAGCTGAAGTCCAGGAACGATGTCACCAGCTGCGTAAACGTTTGGAAGGTTGGTTTGCAGGCGTTCGTTGGTTAGAACGTAGCCGCGGTCCATTGCCACACCCTGTTCTTCATAACCGAGACCGGCAGTGTTTGGGCCACGACCAACTGCAACTAGCATGAGCTCGGCCTCTAGGCGAGTGCCGTCTTCAAGCGAAACAATCACACCGTTGGCGTGCTGCTCGACACCGGCGAAGCGAACGCCTAGCTTGAAGTCGATGCCACGCTTGCGGAATGCGCGCTCCAAAGCCTTCGAAACCGACTCGTCCTCGTTTGGAACAAGGTGAGGTAGACCTTCGACAATGGTCACATCGGCACCGAACGACTTCCAGATCGAAGCGAACTCAACACCGATAACGCCGCCACCTAGGACGATTACCTTGTTTGGAACAAAGTCAAGCTGAAGAGCATGCTCCGAAGTAATGACTCGTCCGCCGATTTCGAGGCCAGGAAGCGAGCGGCTGAACGAACCCGAAGCCAGGATTACGTCGGTGCCGGTGTAGTTGTCGCCGTTTACGGTTACGGTGCGAGGGCCGGTTAGTCGGCCTTCGCCTTGAACCACGGTGATGTTCTTGCTGGTTACTAGACCGGTAAGACCCTTGAATAGGCGATCGATGATGCCATCGCGGTACTTGTTGACCTGGTTCATGTCAATCGAACCGAACTGAGCAACCACACCGAACTGAGCGGCTTCCTTGGTTACGTCGGCGACTTCTGCCGAGTGGAGTAGTGCCTTGGTTGGGATGCAACCGCGGTGTAGGCAGGTGCCACCGAGCTTGTCTTTCTCGATTAGGGCAACAGACTTTCCAAGCTGTGCCGAACGTAGTGCTGCAGCGTAACCGCCACTGCCACCACCGAGAATAACGATGTCGAAATTGTGGTCAGCCACATTTACTCCTATTTAGTCGCGAATTGCTTTTAAAAGTTTACTATCCAAGCTGCTTGGC
>JBDKLA010000149.1:0-17397 GCA_039795835.1 Actinomycetota bacterium
CGATGACGATTGCGCCGACACCTGCGGAAACCGCGCGACCAATTTCGGCGGCCGACTTGTTGTTTCCGTGCAAACCGATTCGCTTTGGATTGATACCGGCCGCGAGCGCAATTGCCAACTCGCCACCGCTCGCAACGTCGATGTTCAAACCAAGAGCGTCGACCCAGCGAACCACCTCGGTGCAAAGGAACGCCTTGCCTGCGTAGTAAACGCTTGCCTCGGTGCCGATTCGTTTGGCTTCCTTGGACAGAGCGCTCTGAACGGCCTTCGCGTTTCGTTCAAACTCGGTCTGATCAACCACGTAAAGCGGGGTGCCAAACTGGGCTACCAAATCGCTCGACGGAACTCCCCCGAAAACAACTTCGCCGTCTGAATCGCGCACGGCGTCTTTTGGCCAGATACGCTCGGTGAGTTCGTTGTTGTCTTTAGGTTCGGCCAACCAGCTTGGTTTCAATTCAGTCTGAGCCATTACATACGCTCCGGAGCTGATACGCCGAGAACCTCAAGACCGTTGCGGAGCACGATCGAGGTGGCTTCATTTAGCCAAAGACGAGTGCGGTGAACGGCCTCAACCTCGCCACCCGAAATCGGGGTAACGCGGCAGTTGTCGTACCAGCGGTGGTAGGAGCCGGCAACCTCTTCGAGGTGACGGGCAACGCGGTGCGGTTCGCGTTCCAGAGCGGCGTGTGCCATCACTCTAGGGAACTCAACCAGCTTGGCGAGCAGTTCGCCTTCCGAAGGGTGATCCAGAAGTTCTGGAGCAAACTCGGTTCGCTCAACTCCGAGCGAGGCTGCGTTCACGGCAACCTGACGGGTGCGAGCGTGTGCGTACTGAACGTAGAAGACCGGGTTATCGTTGGTCTTCTTCTCAAGAACCGAAAGGTCAACATCGAGCGAAGAGTTGATGCTCGAGCGAACCAGTGCGTAACGGGCGGCGTCAACGCCAACCAACTCGACCAGGTCTTCCATGGTGACCACGGTTCCCGCGCGCTTGGACATTCGAACGGGCTCGCCATCGCGAACCAGGTTCACCATCTGACCGATCAAGATCTCAAGGTTGACGCCAGGCTCATCGCCGAAGGCGGCACACATTGCCATCATGCGAGGAACGTAACCGTGGTGGTCTGCTCCGAGCATGTAGATGCAACGGTCGAAGCCGCGCGAGCGCTTGTCCAAGTAGTAAGCCAAGTCGCCGGCGATGTAAGCGGCATCGCCATCAGACTTCAGGACGACGCGGTCGCGGTCGTCGCCAAAGGTGGTGGTACGAAGCCAAAGAGCACCATCCTGCTCAAACATGTGTCCGGCAGCCTTGAGGCGTTCGATGGCCTTTTCAACCGCACCGGATTCGTATAGCGAGTTCTCGTGGAAGTAAACGTCGAAGTCGACACCGAACTCGTGCAGCGATTCGCGAATCTCCTGAAACATCAATTCCACACCGGCGGCACGGAACGCTTCCTGCGCTTCGTCCTCGGGAAGGTTAAGAACATCTACCGCAGTGCCGTCGACGACCTGCTTCGCAATTTGATCGATGTAGGCGCCGGCGTAGCCGTCCTCGGGAGTTTCCTCACCCTTGGCTGCGGCTAGCAGTGAGCGAGCGAAGCGGTCGATCTGTGCACCGTGGTCGTTGAAGTAATACTCGCGGGTAACCTCGGCGCCCTGCGCCTGAAGAATTCGAGCCAGTGAGTCGCCAACGGCAGCCCAACGGGTACCACCGAGGTGAATCGGGCCGGTTGGGTTAGCCGAAACAAACTCGAGGTTCAGCTTTTGACCCGCGAGCGCGGTTCCGGTTCCGAAGACCGAACCCAGCTCAACGATTGTCTTTGCCATCTCTCCGGCGGCTCCGGCACTAACGGTTACGTTGATAAAGCCAGGACCGGCGATGTCAACCTTGGTCACGCCTTCGGCAGCCAGCAGTAGTTCGGAAACCTTCTCGGCCAACTCGCGAGGCTTGAGGCCAAACGTGCCGGCAAATTGGAGCGCAAGGTTGGTAGCCCAGTCGCCGTGCTCGCGATTCTTTGGACGCTCCACAACAACCTCGGTTGGAAGCTCGCCCGCACCCAGAAATCCGTCGGCCTGCAGACGACGCAAAATGTCTACCAATACGGCAGAAAGCGCTTCTGGGGTCATGATTTAGCCTCGGAATGGGTTTGAACAGGGTATCGGTCAATCATAACAAAACGCCCGTGGCTGTTAGTCTTGAAGCACCCTAGAGCCCCTATAGCTCAGGGGATAGAGCGTCGCTCTCCGGAGGCGAAAGCGCAGGTTCGAATCCTGCTAGGGGCGCATGCTGCAATTTCTGAACCCAGAGTATCTGTTCGCCACTTTCGGACAGTTGTTTTTTGCCATCTCCTGCCTCATCATCTTCGCTGAGACCGGACTCCTGGTTGGATTCTTCCTACCCGGTGATTCACTGCTGTTCGCACTGGGTCTCTTCATCGCCTCCGGTCAGATCGACGTACCGCTGTGGCTTGCGGTCACGCTCCTGGCACTTTCGGCGCTCGCCGGTGACCAGACCGGCTACTGGATCGGTCGAAAACTGGGCCCAGCGGTTTTCAACAAACCAAAGTCGAAACTCTTCAACCCCAAGAACGTGGAAGCAGCTCACAGTTTCTTCGAACGCTACGGTTCGCGCGCCGTAATCCTTGCTCACTTTGTGCCCGTCATGCGAACCTTCATCCCGGTCTCTGCCGGAATCGCGAAACTCGAGTGGAAGAAGTTCACCCGCTACAACATCATCGGAATTTTGGGTTGGGCGGTTGGAGTCACCCTGCTGGGTGCCTCACTCGGTTCCAACGAATGGGTCAAGCACAACCTTGAACTTGTGCTGATTGCATTCGTGGTGATTTCGTTCATCCCAATCGCGATTGAAGTTATTCGCAACTGGCGAAAGCGCTAAGCGTTTAGAAACGAAATCAGCTGCCCCACGGCCTCGGCTCGGTGGCTCAGCGCGTTCTTCACTTCTGGCTCAAGTTCGGCAGCGGTGAGATCAAAACCGTCCGGGATGAAAACCGGGTCGTAGCCGTGGCCGTTGGTGCCACGTTCCTCAGTTGCAATCGAACCGGCCCAGAATCCGGTGAACGAGATTTCGCTTCCAGCATCAACTAAAGCAATCGTGCACACAAACGCGGCCGCGCGGTGCTCAGGTTTTACATCGGCAAGTTGCTTCAGCAGCAGACGACGGTTCTCCACGTTATCGCGACCTCCAGCCCAGCGAGCTGAAAAGATGCCCGGTGAGCCGCCGAGAATTTCAACCGCGAGCCCAGAGTCGTCTGCGATGGCCGGAAGGCCGGTGTGCTTGGACGCAGCGCGAGCCTTGATCAGAGCGTTTTCCAGATAGGAAACGCCGTCTTCAATCGGTTCCGGTCCGTCATAGCCAATTAGCTCGAGACCAGGCACAGCAGGTTCCAGGATGGCTCTCAACTCGGCCAGCTTGCCAGGGTTGTGGCTAGCCAAAACCAGTTTCATTAGGCCAGAGCCTTTGCCTGAATCTCGCTCAAATCGCGGCAGCCCTTGAGTGCCAAATCGAGCAGGCTGTTTAGTTCATCGCGATCAAAAGGAACGCCTTCGGCAGTTCCCTGAACCTCAACAAACTTGCCACTGCCGGTAACCACCACGTTCATGTCGGTCTCTGCTCGAACGTCTTCGACGTAGGCAAGGTCGAGAGTTGGTTCGCCATCGATGATGCCAACCGATATTGCTGCCACGCTGTCGGTCAGCGGGTTCGACTTAGCCGGGATGTGACCGTTGGCCTTACCCCAGTTGATGGCGTCGACGAGAGCAATGTAAGCACCGGTGATGCTGGCGGTGCGAGTTCCGCCGTCGGCCTGCAAGACGTCGCAGTCGATGACGATGGTGTTTTCACCGAGTGCCTTCACATCGACAATCGCGCGAAGGCTGCGTCCAATTAGGCGAGAAATCTCGTGGGTGCGTCCGCCAATTTTGCCCTTTACGGCTTCGCGGTCGGAGCGGGTGTGAGTGGCTCTTGGAAGCATCGAGTACTCAGCGGTAACCCAACCCTCACCCTTGCCAACCTTCCAGCGAGGAACACCGGCGGTAAACGAAGCGGTGCAGAGCACCTTGGTGCCACCGAACGAAATCAGAGCGCTACCTTCAGCGTGATCACTCCAGCCGCGTTGAACGGTAACTTCTCTTAGGTCGTCGAAATTGCGACCATCGGCGCGCTTGCCCATTTTTCTCCTATAGCGACTCGACGGAACGAACCTCGGGACCGAGGAAGCGTCGAGCTAGTTTTTCAAAAGACTTGGTATCGCCGGTGGCCTGGAAACGGTAGGTCGGCGGTTCGGTTGAGGTGCGAAGCAGGTTCTGTGCGTTCAGCGTGCGGTAGACATCCTTGGCGGTTTCCTCGGCACTTGAAACCAGAGTCACGCCATCTCCCATGACGTAGCTTATGGCACCGGTGAGCAGCGGGTAGTGGGTGCAACCGAGCACCAGGGTGTCTACGCCAGCGTTACGGATTGGCTCGAGGTACTCCCCCGCAATCTTCAAAAGCTCAGGACCCGAAGTAATGCCTCGCTCCACGAAATCAACAAACTGAGGGCAGGCTGCGGTGGTGATTTCCAGATCCACGGCCGCCGCGAAGGCGTCCTCGTATGCTTTGGACGAAACCGTTGCATTGGTTCCGATTACGCCGATGTGTTTGTTGCGAGTAGAAGCTACCGCACGGCGAACCGCAGGCTGAATCACTTCGACAACGGGGATGCCACGACCAATCGTGTAACGCTCTCTGGCATCGCGAAGCACGGCAGCCGAAGCCGAGTTGCAGGCGATGACCAGAATCTTTACACCTTCGTCAACCAGGCGATCCATCACATCGAGTGCTAGGCGGCGAACCTCTTCGATCGACTTTGGGCCGTAAGGCGAGTTTGCGGTGTCACCGAGGTAAAGAATCGACTCGTTTGGAAGTTGGTCAATGATTGCGCGGGCGACTGTAAGACCACCGACTCCAGAGTCGAAGATTCCAATTGGCGCATCGTTCACGTTGATAAGTCTAGTAACGCAGTGTCTGGCTACTCGCTAGGCTGGTTTCGTGCTGAACTCAACCGCGCTACTAACCGACCGCTACGAACTGACCATGGTTCAGGCCGCTCGTCGTTCCGGACTCGCCGGTCGAGACTGCGTCTTCGAGGTCTTCAGCCGTCAGCTTCCAGCCGGAAGGCGCTACGGCGTGGTTGCCGGCACCGGTCGCCTTCTCGATGAACTGAAGTCTTTCCGATTCGGCGAGGACGAACTGAGCTGGCTTTCCGAAGCAAAAGTGGTCGACAGCGAAACCATCGATTACCTAGCCAACTTCAAGTTCACTGGCAATATCTGGGGCTATCGCGAAGGTGATGCCTACTTTGCCTACTCACCGGTCCTGGTTGTGGAAGCTCCCTTCGAGCAGGGTGTGTTGCTCGAAACCATGATTCTCTCCACTCTGAACTACGACACCGCCGTGGCCTCGGCTGCATCGCGCATGCGCTCGGCCGCCGGAACTCGCTACCTTGCCGAAATGGGTGGTCGCCGAACCAACGAGCAGGCTGCAGTCGCTGCTGCCCGCGCGGCCTATATCGCCGGCTTTGACGCAACCTCGAACCTTGAGGCTGGTCGAAGCTGGAACATCCCAACCATGGGAACCGCAGCACATGCCTTCACTTTGCTGCACAACACCGAGGCTGAAGCATTCAAGGCTCAGGTGGAAACCTTTGGCGCCGGAACCACACTACTGGTCGACACCTTCAACACCGATGAGGGTGTTCGCAAGGCGATCGAAATTGCTGGCACAAAGCTCGGTGCGGTTCGAATAGACTCGGGCGATCTTGGTGTTGAGGTAACCAGGGTTCGAAAACTACTGAACAGCCTCGGTGCCACTGAAACCAAAATCACCGTAACCAACGACCTCGACGAACACGCAATCGCCGCACTGGCCGCAGCACCGGTCGATAACTACGGCGTTGGCACCTCGGTGGTAACCGGTTCCGGCGTTCCTACCGCTGGCTTCGTCTACAAGCTGGTTGCCCACAAAGACGAAAACTCGAACTGGGTTAGCGTTTCCAAGCGTTCAACCAACAAGACCAACATCGGCGGTCGCAAGCAGGCACTTCGCCAAATCGAGGACGGCGTTGCCACTAAAGAACTTCTAGCGGCCGGTCACGTGATTGATTCCGCCAAGAACCAGCGAGAACTATTGGTTGAGTTGGTCACCAATGGCAACGTCAATGAGACCTACACCGGGCCAAAGGCTGTGGCTGCCGCTCGCGAAGTGCACGCATCGGCAATGCAGGAACTTCCGCTACAGGCTCACCGACTTCAGCGCGGTGAAGCAGCAATTCCAACCGAGTTTATTTAGCGTCGTCGCCGGAACTCTTCGGATCCTCCGGACGCAATCCGTCGTAGATTTCTTTGCAAATCGGGCAGATTGGAAATTTCTCTGGGTCTCGACCTGGAACCCAAACCTTGCCGCAGAGCGCATGAACCGGAGTTCCGAGCACGGCCGACTCCACGATCTTCTCCTTGCGAACGTAGTGCGAGAAACGCTCGTGGTCGCCAGGCTCTAGATACTGAACCTCTTCCTCAACGAGCAGGTCGCCCGAAGATTTTGGAAGCGTCTCCTGAGCGGTCATTACTTCTTGCTCGCTAGGTCGCCGAGGGTGACGGTTAGAGTCTGAGGTTTTCCGTTTCTCAAAAACTCAACGGTCGAGCTGGTGCCAGGTGCTTCCCAGCGAACGGCTGCGGTTAGGTCGCCGGCTTCGAGAATCACCTTGCCGTTGAACTTGGTAACCACGTCGCCGGCAATTAGGCCAGCCTTAGCCGCTGGGCCGCCCTGGGTTACTTCTTTGATGAGGGCACCGACCGAAAAAGATGCGGTTGAAGATTTGTTGAACGGCTGGTCGGTAACCATCGCGCCGAGTAGACCGTGACTGGCCTTTCCGTCTTTGATCAGTTCGTCTGCAATGCGCTTGGCAACGTTCGATGGAATGGCAAAGCCAACACCGATGTTTCCAGACTGACCCGTGGTGTTAGAACCTGTGGACGCAATCGCAACGTTGATTCCGATTAGCTTTCCCTGCTCATTGACGAGCGCACCACCCGAGTTTCCAGGGTTGATTGCGGCATCGGTCTGAATAACACTGAGGCTGACTGGAGCTGCGCCTGATCCGCTCCAGAGTTGAAGACCAGAACCATCTGAAGGAGCCGAAGAGTTGGCAACCGAAATGGTTCGGTTCAGAGCCGAAACAATACCGGTGGTCACGGTGCTCGGTAGGCCCAGCGGAGCACCGATGGCAACCACAGGGTCACCAACGTTGAGGCCGGTTGAATCGCCAAACTCGATTGGGGTAAAAGCAGTTGGTGCCGAAATCTTGATTACAGCCAGGTCGTTCATCGGGTCGGTGCCAACGATTTTGGCAGCATAGGTTCGCTTGTCGTAGGTCTGAACTTCAACGGTAGGGTTCTTGGTTTCACCGTCGAGGGTGACCACGTGGGTGTTGGTCAAGATGTAGCCGTCGCTGGTAAGGAATACTCCCGAGCCCGAACCTCCGGTATTGGTGTCGCCGACCTTGATGGTGACCACGCTAGGCATCGCGGTTGAGGTGGCAGCGGTAACCCAGTTGAGGTTTTCGCTGCGGTTGACGACCACTGGTGCTGGTGCGGTAGCAAGGTAGTAACCGCCAATGGCGATTCCTCCGCCAAGAACTGAAGCGACCATGGCGCCAATGATTACGCCGCCGGTTGCGGTCAACGGCTTGCGAACCTTGACTGGCTTTGGCTGAACGTAGGTTTGAGCTGGCTTGTCGAAAAAGAATTGGTGGTTTTGCTGTTCTGACATGTCTCCAAGTTTATGGAAACATCCTGAAAGGTTTCTGAGTATTAGCAGCCGATCGCGGTTGGCTTTTGATCACAGGTCCAATGAACCAAAACCACCGAACCTCCAGGTCGTGAGCCGGTCCAGCCAACTTTGACTAGCGAGGGAATGCTCGTGCCATAGACCAGTCCAGGCATTACCACCCATCCACTGTGACCGATGATGCGATATTTCACGGCAAAGCCAACCCTGAGTTTCACCGAATAAACTCCGGACCGTTCCCACGAATGCAATGCAGTTTTGCCAAGACCAACGTTGCCGTCTCCGAAGTTCCAATCAAAAGTGCGCGGGGAAAACCGAACCTGGGACGGATACCAAAACAGCAGACGATTCCTAAGGTGACTAACCGACAGCCCGATGAAGTATCCAGACTCCCCAGGCTTAAGTTCAAGCGGGCCAGTTATTCGCGGACGATCTGGAATCACGGTGAAGTTGTTGGCGTACTTTTTCGGTTTGCCTGGCTTCACCGGTTTGGTCGGTTTTTTCGGCATTCCAAGGAGCTTCCAGATTTGGTTTCCGCAAACGGTTGCCGAAACCGAATTGAGCTGACTCGAATACTTGAGTCTCCCGCTCTGACCTCCGGCTACGGAACAGACAGCGGCATGAGCCTTCGAAGGAACGGCGACACCTTGAAAAACTATGGCCAGAGAAAGCGCTGCCGCGATGAGACCTTTTTCCATTGGCTCAGGGTATTTGGTTTTGAAAAACCCAGCTGATTTTTGTCCACAGGTTAAAGCAACAGACCCAATCGAAATCGATTGGGTCTGTTTTTCGTTGCGGAGGCAGGATTTGAACCTACGACCTCCGGGTTATGAGCCCGGCGAGCTACCGAACTGCTCCACCCCGCGGTGTGAGTTCAGTTTAGCACTAAATTGCTGTTACTTTCCAGCCGCCTTTTGAGCAGCTGCAATTGCAGCCTTCAGAGCATCGGCAGCCTTTCCGTAGGCAGCCCAGTCGCCAGCCTTCATAGCTGCAGCCTGATCGTCTAGTGCCTTTTGCGCTGCGGCCAAAGCCTTAGCCAAATCTGGAACAACTCCAGGCCCAGGCGTTACGGTACCGCCACCAGGATTTACTGTTCCCGAACCGAATAGCGAGTTCAGAGCACCTTCTAGGGTGTCCTCAAAAGCGATCTTGTCGCCGAACATAACCAGAACCTTCTTGAGCAGAGGGAAGCTGGTTTCACCAGTCGACTGGATGTACACCGGCTGCACGTAAAGCAAACCACCACCGACTGGCAGGGTAAGTAGGTTTCCGCGTAGCACCTTGGTTGAACCCTGCTGAAGCAAGTTCAGGAGCCTAGAAACATCTGGGTCGGTTGTGAATGAGTTCTGAACCTGACCGGGGCCTGGGACGACCGCGTTCTTTGGCAGCGTGAGTAGTCGGAGTTTTCCATACTCACTCGAAACCTGACCCTTAGTTGAGCCGGCATCCGAATTGGCCACAAGGTAGCCGGTGAGCACACTTCGGTTGGCTTCACCGGTAGAACGTGGAATGAATCCCGTGTAGAGCGAGAAGTCAGACTTGGTTGCTCCAGGGGCCTGCATGGTTAGGTAGTAAGGAGGCTGGAACGCTGTGGTGTTGCCGTCGCTCGATGGGTCGTTCGGAACCATCCAGGCATCCTGCTGCGAGTAGAAAGCACCGGCTTCACCAACGTGGTACTGACCCAGAATTCCTCGCTGAATCTTGAACAGGTCGGCTGGGTAACGAACGTGGCTCATCAGAGCACCAGACATTTCACTCACCGGCGAAACGGTGCCAGGGTAGACCTTCATCCAGGTCTGCAGAATTGGGTCCTTGGTGTCCCAGGCGTAAAGCTTGACGCTTCCGTCGTAGGCGTCCACGGTTGCCTTCACCGAGTTACGGATGTAGTTGATGTCTTTACCGTCGAGGCTGATCGATGAGTCACTGGCTGCCTCACCATAGTTCTCAGCGCGCGAGTATGGGTACTGCGACGAGGTGGTGTAACCATCGACGATCCACTTGACGCGGCCGTCAACCACTGCCGGGTAGATGTCGCTGTCGAGGGTTAGGTATGGGGCTGCAGCGGCAACACGATCAATCGGGTTGCGGTCGTAGAGAATCTGAGAGCTGTTTGAGATTGCGTCCGATAGCAAGATTTGTTCGCTCTGGAACTTCATGGCATAGGCCAGACGGGTGTAGAAGTTGTCTAGCTTGGGGCCACCGTTTCCCTTGAAGGTGGTGTAGGTCTGCTCGGCATTGTTGGCGCCACCTGGGTAGTCCATCTCTCGGTCTTTACCGGTGCCGCCGACAATCGAGTACTCCGGCGAGAACTCACCGAAGTAAATACGAGGCTCGTAGGTGCCGAGTAAGCCCTCGGTAGGAATACCCTTCTGGAAGAAGACCGGCTGACCATCGCCATCGCGCTGGTTACCGTAGGCAGCTACCACTCCGTATCCGTGGGTGTAAACGAGGGTGTTGTTGAACCAGGACTGTGAACTTCCCAAACCGCTCTGGTTTAGTTCGCGAGCCGCAATTACGGTGTCTTGGATTTTGCCATCGAAGGTGTAGCGGTCAACATCGAGGTCGCTAGAGAAGTTGTAGTACTGGCGGAACTGCTCAAGCTGACGGAATGAGCTCGAAACCAGCATTGGGTCGAGAATTCGAATGTTCGCGGTGGTGTCGGCGTCCTTGCGGAGGTCGGCCTGAGTGGCGGTGGTTTTTGCGTTGTAGTCGATCTTCTCCACGTTGTCGAGACCGTAGGCGAACGTGGTTGCCTCGAGGTTGCGCTTGATGTATTCGCTTTCGAGGGTTCGCTCGTTCGGAACTACCTGAAACTGCTGAACGCCCCAAGGATAGATGCCGCCGAGGATGATCGAGCTGACCACCATTAGACCGGTAGCTACCAGCGGCAGACGCCACTTACCGATGAATCCTCCGACAAGGAAGAGCAAAGCAACAACCAGGCCGATTCCGGCGACGATCTGCATACCTGGAATCTGTGCGAAGACGTCGGCGTAGGTAGCACCGGTGTAAAGACCCGACGCACTGGTCATGGTTTTGTACTGGTCTAGCCAAATCGAAGCCGATTCGATCACCAGGAAGATTGCTGCCAAGACAGAAATCTGGATGCGTGCACCCTTACCAACGGAGGTGCCTCGGCCGGCAAAACGAAGTGAACCGTTCACCGCGTGCAGGAAGACAACGCCGAGGGTGGTGATCAAAAATAGTGCTGATAGGAAACCGACGACGTCGCTCAAGAACGGTAGCTGGAACAGGTAGAAACTGGCGTCCAAGTTGAACTGCGGGTCAAGCTTCCCGGTTGGGGTGTAGTTCAAGAACATCAGGGCCTGCTGCCAGCGTGGCGCTGCTGCCGCAGCCGCAAAAAGACCGATGCCCAATGGCGCAGCAATCATGACCACCGAGCGAATCTTGTTCAGTGATTCGCGAACCGCAGCCAGAGGGTCGTTGAGCGAGGCGGTCTTGGCGTAGAGCGGCTTCATGCGGTTGGCCAGGAACACGTTGATTCCTGCGACAAGTGCCGCCACAACACCGGCGGTTAGAGCGAGGGTCGCCTGGGCCTTGATTTGAGTGAACAGAACCTGATCGAATCCGAGCTGTTTGTACCAAAGCACCGAGGTGTAGAAGTTGGTTACCCCAACAAAAATCACAGCTAGGACAACGAGGATGATGATTGAAAGCTGCGCTGGACGCACTGGTTTACGAGTCATATAACCAATCTACTTGGCGGAACAGACAGGCAACTTAGAAATATCGCCATCGTTGGCAATCACCGTGAGGGCCGCGAGCGCGTCGTCCACGTAGGAAACCGGAATCACTCGCAAGTTTTGAGGAATGTGACCAATGACCTCCGAACAGTTTTCCCGAGGTGCGAGGAAGAAACGGTCGCCAGCTCGCTGAGCTGCGATCATCTTGAAAGCAATTCCACCGATCGGTCCAACCGAGCCGTCTGCGCTGATGGTTCCGGTGCCGGCGATGTTTTTGCCACCGGTTAGGGAGTCTGGCGTTGCCTTGTCGATGATCCCGAGGGTGAGAATTAACCCTCCGGACGGACCTCCCACCCCATCAAGTTGAAGCTTCACATCAAGTGCCTCCGCAACGCTTGCCGGCAGGTGAGACTTAGCGGCGAGGATTGCCGCCGACTCGGAGTCGGTGAAATCTTTTTTGGCTTCGGCTTCGGCCTCAGCCTCGGTCTTATCGACCGGATAAAAATCCTCCAGAGGCAAAATGCTCTTATCGGAAGAGAAGAACGGTTCGATTAGGTCAACGAACTTCGGTGTATTTCCGGGACTCCCCCAAACGCCGATGGTTAGTAGATCGAGGCGTCCTGGGTTGTCGCTTTTCGGTACACCGGAAACCTGAACGATTTCCGTTCCTTGGTAGTCACCCAAAACATTGAAAGTTTCGCCAGGCTCAACGATCACGTAGGGCAAATCTTGCGAAGCCGACCAGACCGCGACCGCGGCAGAAAACGCGACCAGCCCAAAACCGAGCCCTCTACGAAACTTTTTCTGCACTCCTCAAGCCTAGGTTGCGAATGTGCGCCTAACCTTGAAAAATGAGCAACGAGAATACGCCGGATGGTTTTGACCCCGACGACTTCGCGAAATTCCTTCAGGAACTTCTCAACGGCGACGGAAACATCGACGCCGCGGAACTGGCCAAGGTTGCTGGCCTTCCAAATGATCCCAAGGTCATCCAAGCGCTTCTCGACCAACTGAAGCAGGCTATTTCGCAAGGCGACAGCCAAACGGTTGGAGGCGTGAACTGGACGGTTGCAAATCAGCAGGCCCTAGCCGCAGCGCACGAAGGTAGCCAGAACGTTAGCGAGTCGTCAAAGACAGCTCTGCTCGAGGCCATCAAGATTGCCACTCTTTGGCTGGACATGGCCACCAACCTCAGCGGTCTAGCGACCGAACCGAAGTTCATCACTCGCGAGATCTGGGTTTCCGATGCGCTTCCGCTTTTCCAGGAACTAGCCAGCCCAATCGCTGAGCGCGTTGCCACAGCTCTCACCGAGAACCTTCAGCAAAATCTTCCGAGCGAACTGGAAGGTCTAGCCCAGGGCGCCAAGGGAATCATGCGATCGGCCGGTGGAGCGCTGTTCGCCATGCAGCTTGGCGGCGCTCTAGGGAAACTGAGCCAAGAGGTAATCACCGGCGGCGACATCGGTTTGCCGTTCTACACCGAATCACGTGCGGCTTTCATCCCCCAGAACCTAAAACTGTTCATCGCCGACAACGAACTGGCGGAAGACCAGGCCATGATCTACCTAGCGGTTCGCGAAATGGCGCACGCCCGCCTATTCCGCCACAGCCGTTGGTTGCGCGAGGCGGTCATCAGCCAGTTGGTTACCTACGCCAATGGAATTTCCATCGACGGCGAGGCAATGAGCGAACTGGCGTCCTCGATCACACCGGAAAATGCGGAAGCCCTTCGCTCGGCGCTCGAAAGCGGAGCTCTCCTTTCTGAGCGGACCGAAGAACAACTGGCCGCACTCAAATCGATTGAAACCCTACTTGCCCTAATCGAAGGTTGGGTCGAGGTGGTCACCGAACAATCGACCAAACTTCTACCCACATCGGCAACCTTGGACGAAGTGCTAAGACGCCGCCGAGCCACCAGCTCACCAGCGCAATCAACCTTCTCAACCCTGGTTGGCCTAGAGCTCAAGCCAAAGCGTTCTCGCGAAGCCGCCGAATTCTGGAGAACCGTGACCCAGCGAATCGGTATTGAAGAGCGCGATGCGATCTGGGATCACCCAGATCTACTGCCAACCAGCGAAGACATCGATGACCCGGAAAGCTACCTAAAGCGCATCAGCGCAGGTGAAGACTCCATCGACCAGGCTCTTCGTGACCTGCTGGGTGAATAGCACTGTGAATAACTTCGTGGAGAGTTAGCTAAACTTCGGCAGACTCTCTCGAATGGCACTGCAACTGAACCCCTCGAAGATTCCAATTTGGAAGTCTGAATCAGAATTACAACTCGGGCTGAATGCAGAAGCTCAAACGCTGGTTGAAGTTTCGAACGCCCAAGAGCGGCTCATAAACCTGTTATTCCAAGGCATCGCCGAAGACCAGGTTGACCTCATGGGTTCAACGGTCGGTCTCAGTGAAACGGAAACAAAAGACCTCATCGAGAGGCTGAGACCTAGCCTTCTGGAGAAATCTGAGACGAGTGCACAAACTTCGAGCTTTGATGTTCGCTTCGCTGAAATCATTCGAATCGGTTTCAACACGAATCAGCTGCCGGAAAGCGTCCTAGGTGTTCGAGCTAAAACACTCATCCAAATTCAAACCCTCGACCGCACCGGCTTACTCCTGTTGCGAGCACTGATTGAGGCCGGATTTCGAAATTTTGAAACTCAGGATTACGGAACCGTGGGCAGAGAGGATTGCGGCGAACTCGGCTACTCGGATTCGTCACTGGGGGTTTCTCGACTAACCGCCGCGAGACAGTTGCTGCACGGAAAAGTGGATGACGTTTTGATTAGCCACCCGACCAAGCGCAAATCCAATCCACTGATGCTACTGAGTGCCATGCATGAGGTGGCGCCGATGATTTATCGCCCACTGAAGGAATCACATCTAGCGATTGAGTTTGGAATCGAGGCGCTCAGAATCACGCCAATAATTAGCCCTGGTCGCACACCGTGCCTCAGCTGCCGCGCTCTCTGGGAGTCTGAGCAGAACACGCAGTGGGCCAGCACCGCAATTCAGCTCGCCAGCCGGAATGATCACCTCGACGACGCGGCGGCGCTGCTACTGGCAACCGGCATCGCCTGTCGAACCATCTGCCAGCATCTGGAGGACCCTGAATTCACCGGTGGATTCGAGGTTGATCTAAAAACGCGGGTGGTACGGAATTACCATTGGCAATTTCACCCAGTCTGCGGATGCAAAAGCCTTAGGCGGTGACTAGATCAAGGAACCGCGAGCGTGCCTGCTCACGACCAGAAACGGCGTTTAGCTTTGAGTAACTGAGTGAAAGCTCCTTGCGAGCTCGAGTAATTCCAACGTAAAACAAACGGCGTTCCTCGTAGATGGCCAACTCGGTCTTGGCGTAACTGATTGGCAAGAGTCCCTCGTTCATCCCGGCGAGGAATACCGAATCCCATTCCAAACCCTTTGCGGCGTGAATCGTTGAGAGAGTTACCGCAGGTCTGATTGGTTCGTGTTGCGAGCGAATGCGCTCGTCGATTTCCTTCACGAAATCGCTAATGGTTGAACCCTCAGGCATTTCGTCCACGATTGCGATGAACGAATTCAACGCTTCCCACTGTTCTCGAACTGAGCCGCCCTCGGCAGGTTCTTTCGACTTCCAGCCAAGTTCACGCGCAGCGTCGGTGACTATGTTGTAGAGCGGTTTGTCGCTGGGCACAATCGTTTCGGCGCGAACCAGGCGAACCACCTGAAGAATCTCAGGGCGGTTGAAGAAACGCTCGCCACCGCGAACCTGATATTCGATGCCTTTGTCGGCGAGCGCCTTTTCAAAGAGCTCGGACTGTGAGTTCACGCGGTAGAGCACCGCAATTTCGTTTGGCTTAATACCTCGAGCCAACTGCGCCTTGATCTCGGCAGCAATCGATTCGGCCTCGGCAGCCGAGTCTTTCGCGTCGAAAATTCTTGGAACACTTCCCGGCAATCCCTGCGACTCCAATTCGTCGAGGGAAGTCTCCCCTCGAATCACACGGTTTGCCATCGAGATGATGTTTCCAGTCGAACGGTAATTGCGAGTGAGCGAGATTACCGACGCATTCGGATAGGTTTCGGAGAAGTGGAGCAGGTGCCAACTTGAGGCACCGGTGAAGGAGTAGATGGTCTGGTTGGGATCGCCGACCACACAGAGGTCGCTGCGATCTCCGAGCCAGGCCTCCAGTAAAGCCTGTTGAAGCGGCGAAATGTCTTGGTATTCGTCCACGGTGAAGAATCGGTACTGCTGCTGCACGTGAGCCAACACTCGAGGTTCGGCCTGCAGCATTCCAAGAGTCAGCAGGAGCACATCTTCCCAGTCGAGTTTTTGACTCTTGATCTTGATGTCTTCGTAGGCTCGCTGCAACTGCACTACCTGCAGCGGTTTCAGATTCCCAACCGTTGGTCGGTTTTCCGAAATCGCCTCGTACTGCTCAAGCGAGCGCATGGTGAATTTGCGCCACTCGATCTCAGCGGCCAAGTCTCGAAGCAGAGCAGCATCGAAACGAATACCAATCGATTCGGCTGCCTCAGCCAAAACTCTTGCCTTCGAGCTAAGCACTCCAGGAGCGGGAACGCCGGCTAGCTGCGGCCAGAAAAACTCCAACTGGCTCAGAGCCGCTGCGTGAAAAGTCTTTACAGCAACACCTGGGATGCCAAGTTGACGAAGGCGTGCTCGCAACTCCCCCGCGGCTCGGCTGGTATAGGTGAGGGCGAGAATGCGGTTTGCCGCGAAGTGGCCCTTGGCGATTCCGTAGGCGATTCGATGGGTAACCGTACGGGTTTTACCGGTGCCGGCCCCGGCCAAAATACAGGTAGGACCAACCAAACTGGTGGCCGCTTCGCGCTGCTCAGGGTCTAGGGCTTCTAAGAGTTTTTCGGGATCCACGGCTCACTCTCCCGTCTGTAACTCTTCGCCCAACCAGTGCTCAATGATGGCACGCGCAATCGACAATTTGCCCGGCAGTAACAGTTCACTGCTTTCGGCCTTTAGTTCGTCGCGGGTGAACCAACGAAGTTTCACGATCTCTTCACCGTCTGGCACAACGTCGCCGCCAAAATACTTGGCCATGTAGCCGAGCATCAGGGAGTAAGGAAATGGCCATGCCTGCGAACCCAGATACTTTGGCTCGGCAACCACGATTCCGGCTTCCTCGCGCATCTCTCGGATCACCGCAGCTTCGAGCGATTCTCCCGGCTCAACGAATCCGGCGAGAATGCTGTATCGGTTCTCCTCCCAAACACCCTGCGAACCCAGGAGGATTCGATCCTGATCATCGATGACCCCGACAATAATGGCCGGATCAGTGCGAGGGAAAAGCTCGCGGTCGTCCTTCCGACAAAGCCGAACCCACCCACCTCGAGTGATTTCGGTCGGGCCACCGCAAACCGGGCAAAACCCGTGGTTTTGATGCCAATTCGCTAGAGCGAGGCCTTGGGTGTAAATCGCGACGTCTCGGGGTGATAGCCCGATGCCACTTTTGCGAAGAGTGTGCCAGCGACTGTCCTCGGGTTCTAGCTCCTTGGCTTTAGTTTCGTCAAGGTTGGCAAGAACGATCGGCACATCGTTCTCTAGGTCTCTGCCGAGGTACGCGAGAGCCGAACCAATGTTCAACTCCTCCGCTGGAAAGAGTTTGAGTTCGCCTGCCGCAGTGAGCAAAACCCGACCCTGAAACATCGGAAGAACAAGGGTGGACGCATCTGACCATAACTGTTGAAAAAGATCTTCGCGTTCGCGAGCAAGATAGTCGCGGTCGAGAGCAACGTGAGCGAGCGGCAGTTTGAGGCTGAAATCAGCGTTCATCTTTCGCCTTTCACTTGCGCTGCGTGCGTGGCGTAACGCCTAAGCAGTGGATGCTTCTC